>WJJU01000843.1 GCA_014729595.1 Chitinivibrionales bacterium | reverse complement strand
GTGCTATGTATATGGGAAATGCACCATGAATGTTCGATAAACCGCAAAAGTAACGATAATGAACAGCTTTAATCTAATGGTATACAATTTGGCAGGGCTATCATGAAAATTTTGTTTATATCGACAAATAGGTTGGGGTATCCATCCTTTGTGCTTCCTGTCGGCATCGCATCGGTTGCATCATATTTGGAGAAGCGGGGCCATGAAACCGAGTTGCTGGACCTTTGTTTCCTTCCAGAGAATGAAATAAAAAAGCAAATTATTTCCGCAATAGCTAAAATCCAACCGAAGCTAATTGGTGTTGGTATTCGTAATTACTGTACGTTTATGGATGACCCTCCGCAGTTTTTTCTACCTATTATAAAAGAGGTGGTGGAAACCTGTCGCACGGTAACGAATGTGCCGATAGTTTTGGGTGGTGGTGGTTTTTCAAATGATCCTGAGACTATTCTAAAATTTACCGGAGCAACGATGGGAATATGGGGTGAAGGAGAAAAGGCATTCGATAATCTAATTAAATCTATAATGGAAGGGGGCGGGCCGGGGGATGTTAATGGAACCGTTTATAAGGACGGGGAGCGATATGTGAAAAATAAAATGTCCTACGCGCGTGATATTGACATCTACCCCATGGTTAACAGAAGATTTTATAGAAAGGAATACTATACCATAAACAGTGAGCTTGGCTTGAGAACACAAGAAGCCATAAGTCTATCCCGAGGATGTCCGTTTAGATGCATATATTGCTCAAGTGTAAATTTTTATAGCCCAGAATTTAGGCTTAGATCATTAGACGAAGTTGTAAACGAACTCAAATATCTGCAGTCGCAAGGAATAAAAGAATTCCATATAATTGATTTTGCCATGAATTTTCCACGGGGTAATGCCGTAAAGTTTATGGCTAAAATGCTTGATAATGACCTTTCATTCAAATGGACAGGCAATATTCATCCTTACCCTTCCGATACCCTGCCCGAGGAATTCTTCAAGTTGGCCAAAGAATCCGGATGCGTGCATCTTGATTTTGATACAATAACGGGCTCCCCCACGATGGGGGAGCGGTTAAAAAGACCGGGGTTCTGCAAGGAGTCAATAATCCGTTGTTCCGAATACTGTCATAAATATGAAATAAAGTTTTCCCATTACCTATTGATCGGCGGCCCCGGAGAAAATGCGAAAACATTGCGGGACACGCTGTCAACGGTTGAGCTTACAAAACCGACCGCAAATCCTGAAGTAGTCGCCAATGTCGGTATAGTGATATGTTCGAATACGGAGATGGCCACAATAGCACGGGAAGAGGGATTTGTCGAAGCGGGAGAAAATTTACTCTTTCCTCCGAAATTCTACCTTTCGAGGGAGATGAAAAAAGAAGCATTTGATCTGATAAAGAGTTATATGCAAAAATATTCCAAATGGCTATTTGTAGGAATTACATTAGAAAAACGGCTATCCGAAGATGATCGTAAGCAAGATTTAATAAGTGGAACGATTTTGCCTCAATCGAAAGTGCGGATTTTAGATAATCTTCCTCGTATCGTACTCCCCGATATGAATAATCAACTGGTTAGTTTGGATTGGGGGGCTAATAGATCTCTTTTGATACTTATAGAAAGCAGAGAGTCGGGGCCAAAAGCCGGCCCCTGGATCCATTTCATAGCGGATGCTTTTTCGCAAAGAAAGGATGTCATAGTACATTATATCTCCGCTATCGAAAGCTTACGCTTTTTTGTGTCGAAAGAATTTGTGTTGGGTCACATTCGAGAGAGCGCACGAGGTATAAACCGGCTCATTGACTGGGAAAGTCGATTTGTGCAAGCCCTGAATATTGAAGATCTAAGTGTCCCCTATGCTGTATTTGTAGGAGAAAACGGCAAGCTTTTAGATATCCGAGCGTTACCTGAATTCTCCGGCTCGAGTCGAGAGGCATTTATGACGGAGGCGGAGAGGATAAACGCACCGGCTTGAAAACTATAATTACTGCCCATCTTAAGTAGTGAAGGAGCCATTAAGTATTTCTCATAAAACTGTTGATTATAATCCGTTCGAAATCGTAGGCTGATTACTATGAGCGATATTTTCGATGAACTGAAAAGACTTGTAGGAAAAAATAGTGAAGCCGTAACTTATGAGAAGTATTCTTCGATTGAGTCATTCGTGCGGTCATTGGGAGAGAAGTTCAACGGCGATAAATCTAAAAATACGCAATTGATTGTCCAATATAGATTTACCGAACGAACGGGAAATGTATCCTCATGGTGTTTGTCTATCCATAAGGGCGAATGCAAAATACAAATGGAGGTGGATGTCCGTAATGATGCCGATGTTATCATTGATGCGGATGCAACCGAATATTTGCGACTCGTAAACAATGGAGGGAACCCAATGCTTCTAATGCTTCGAAAAAAATTGAATATTTCGAAAGGTTCGGTAGCCGACTTACTAAAATTCACGAAATGCTTCGATGGTTATCTTGCTTAATTGAGAAAGAAACTACCATTTTTTAATCAGAACGTACTATAGCCGTCACAAGCAGCCCGCCGAACCATATCTGAATTCAAAGAATGTTGGGGTGAGATCTTTAATGACGAGGGAGGCTTATGTATTCAGTCCAAAGTAATAACGTGAATGGGAAAGTACGTACCAGGTTGATCCTAATGAGCCGGGTCAGAAGACGGTTCGGACACCATACATGAAACGAAAAGCAAAAGTTGGACAAAAGGTTACTAAATCTAATGGAGGAATGAAAATGCCACATATAGCCGAAACCGTTACATTAAACTGCAATGCACAGAGAGCATTTGAAGAGATTGGTGACCTCGGGTTTATTCGGAAACTAAATCCGGATGCGGACATTGATAATCAGCTCATTCTACAAAACGAAAGAATTAAGAGATACAAGTTATCCGTAAAGAGCGTGGGAGAATGGGTCTCGGAAAGAATAATGGTCCCTGAAAGCCTGACTATGATTACGCATAGAATGGATCCGCTAAATCCATTTCAATTTCTAATTGTGTTGCACCACTATCAAGAAATCGATGGAAAGACGCTATTGACATACAAAGAAGAGTTTGAGATGGACGAAAATCATAAAAGCGAGGAACCGCGGGTATTTGAGAGTATAGCGAAAAGGGTTAAACCAAATCTCCAAAAAATTGCACGGTATTTTGATTGTAATGAGTGATTGGAAGAAAACGCCTTTAATTGGAATGGCATGGTTAAATACATACCGAGCATTCGACACTACTGAATCAATAAAGAGTGCCGTGACGATTTGTCGTTCGTTGTGGATATGATTTCGACATATTGAAAAAATATAACTGCTTGTAGCCTAAAGAATGCTAAACTAAAAGCCGGGATTTGTAAGGAAATAAAGGAAAGGAGATTCGTATGAAGGGGAAACTAGCTATTCGATACGCGGTGTCGATGCAGTTGGTATTCTTAGGTCTGGGGTACGCCAACAACATCAATCAAGGCGGTATGAACGGTCTCATTAGATCCGCTTCAGCAGTGGTGTATGAGCAAGGTCGGCTTAATGTTGGCGCATCGCTTAAGCATGATTGGGACCGTGGCTATCTTAAGGGGCCGTCAGGTTTGAACAAGGTCATGAGTTCGGACAGCACTTTAGAAGAGGCGGAAACTCCGCTTCTCATTTCTACAAATATATTTGCCGGTCTCGCTGTTTTACCTTTTTTGGAAGTCGGCATAAATGTCCCCTACTATCACGATAAAACCGGATTCGGCAAAACGGCTTCGGGGATTGGAGACCTGGAAGTAGGGCTGAAGCTGCAAAATGCGTTCCAAAAGGAGGATGCTCCTGTGCAGCTCGCATATTTTGTCCGGCTAATATTGCCAACCGGAAAAGAAGGCGTGGGCTATTTCCCCCGCCATTCCTATTATATAGATGGCGCACATTTGCAGAGGTCCGAAACAGGTGGAGATAATTTTTATACAAACGACCACTTCGCTCCCGCTGGAATGGTAATGTTTACTGTTTTTCTAAATCAAATATCCAATATCCCTCTGGTAATGCATGTAAATATCGACGGCCGGGTTAGAGTCCATCCAAAGCGTGATTTAGCGGAAGTGGCGTATATGGGATTCGAGTTTACCCATTGGAAAAATGTGACACCTTTTATGGAAATGTCCATGGAAAACAGGAAGAATTTTTTCTTTAACAAAACATGGGATTTCAAAAACTTATTTAAGGATCCCGTTTGGCTTACGCCGGGTTTGAAACTTAGTCTCGCGAATAACCTTTACGCCGTATTCGCTTTTGATTTAGGTCTTATTCGAGATGAAACCGACAGCAGAACTACCTACGACAACAGTGGGTACAAATACTCAGTTGGTCCGATGCCTCGGTATGGATATCAGATAACCTTTGGTTGGAACGGCATGTTCGGAAGTGGGAATAAAAAGAATGATGCTAAGGACGATGGGAATGCCGCCTGTTTTTAAATGGAATGACATTAGATCGAATGCAATGAAAAACGCGATTGGCGGAAAGTGCGAAATCGTAATGTCGGAAAAACCATTAAGCAAAGGGGAAATGAAAGGAATGGAAATTATGAGACTCTTGCTGAACTTTCAGAGCTTGGCAATACTTGTATGTATTGTAAAAATCGCGGCTCCCAACGACATACATAGCGGTATGGATGGAATTTTACACACAATGAATGCGCATACACGGAAAGAGGGAAGGCTTGGTTTTGGCTTTGCGTTCAAAGGGGATTTCGACGGATATTTCGTTGCGAGTGACTCGGGGAGAGCAACGGTTGTAAACGAAAACGGAGAAAAACTCGATGCAGGTGTGCAAAGAATGTATTCAATGGTTGGGCACATCAACTATGTCATAATGCCATTTGCGGCGGTAGGGATTGCTCTGCCTTTTTATGCGGATGCAACGGGATGGGGCGAGAGATCGTACGGATTAGGGGATCTCCAATTCACATTCGCTATGACCTTCCCCTTTCAGAAACCCGATGCTGTAATAGATTATGGGTTCGGATTCGGATATATCGTACCAACCGGGAAACAGAATCATGGGTACTTCCTAAGGCATGTATATCATACTGAAGGCAATCATTTGAATCACGATGATGTCGATCCGGGGGATAACTTTTATTCTATCGAACGGCTTTCCCTATTTGTGCGAACAATGTTTACCGTCCATTTTGATCGATCGAGATTGTCTTGGCCCCTAACATTAAACTTTAATATTAACAGTCGAGTTGTAACGGAAGAAAACCGGGATAATGCCGAAATCGGGGGGCTTGGACTCGTCTATCATGGTTTCGAGACATTCGAACCCTTTGCTGAAATATCCTGGGAATTTCGTGACAGTTACCGATGGGCGCAATCGATAGACCTGAAAAAATTTAGGTATGATCCAGTGAAACTTGGCCTGGGGGCGAACGTTAAGGTAAGCCGGTGCCTGTCAACATTCTTTAGCCTGAATTGCAGTTTGTCGAAAGATATCGATGAATCCCGAACGCATTGGGACAACAACGATTATCGTTACAGCACCGCACCTATACCCGCGGTGGGTATTGCAATAGGAATGAACTGGCAAGGGCTTGGGCCGGTTCCGCAAGAATTGCCGTTCGGAAGTAAGAAAAAGGAAGACAATAATGAATAAGAACCGATGCATACTATTAATATGTCTTTTTTGCCTAAATAGTGCTTGGGGCAATAGTATAACTGATTCCGCATGGAGTTATTATGATCGTAGGGCAGAAGGAAGTATAGGACTTGTCGCCGACTCTTCCAACATCAATAAAGCGATGGAATTATTCAAAAGGAGCCTGGAGGCGAATGAAAATGATCCCGTATCCGCCACGGGGCTGCTTCAGTGCTATTACTACAAAGGAAGGTTCGTTTATACCGACGAGATACAAAAAAGGCGATGTTTTACCAAAGGAATAGAGATTGGTGAAACCCAAATGGCCCAAAACCCCAAAACTGCTTCTTTGCGGTATTGGACTGCCTTACTTATGGGTGAAGAGGCAAAGACCAAGAGCAAATTTACCGCGGCAAGGGAGGGAGTGGCTACCAAGTTCAGGAATTTAATGCGAGAGGCCCTGAGCTTGGAACCCAACTATTTGAATGGAATGGTGCATATGTACATTGCGCGAATCAACCATATAGCGCCACGAATCCCCTTCCTAATGCCATGGCCGTCCAAAGAGACCTCTGAGAAATATTTTGAAACAGCCCTTAAAAAGAATCCGGAGAAAATTATAATCAGGCATTTCTGGGCTGCCTTCCTCAAAGACACTAAGAGGAAAGGTGAAGCAATAGGAATTTTGCAAAAATTGGTTGAGGTAAAGCCGAGTAAGAGTAGCTTATTGGAAGATACGTTCGAATTGACGGAAGCCGAAAAGCTGCTAACCAAATTACAGCAATAGCATAAACCCAAACGTGGGAGCGGAAGAGAGCCAAAAAAATCATGGGCGCCAAAAATGATACAGACGTACTGATAGAGCGTTTACCATTCATTGTTTTTGGGGTTTTCTTCAATGTCGCCGCTATGCCGAATTTGCTGAAAGTCGCGTCGGTACAACATAGCCTTCAATTCAGCGAAGTTAGCGGTTTAATATCCTACTACCAAACATTCTATGGGACGGCCGCACTTTTCTCGTGCTACTTTACGCTTAACTTCTCCAAAAAAAAGATCCTTATCATAGCGTTATTGGCCTTCTCTTTTCTAAATGCATGCATATTTTTTGTGACGGATATCCATCGAGTGGTTATTCTCAGGGCGCTGGTTGGAATACCCGCGTCGATGATCATTCCAACGGCTCTGACGGCCATTGGAGAAATCTCGAAAAAGCGCGGCAAGCGTACCGGCATCATTTTTATTACAACATCAATAGCTTCCACATGCGGCATATTCCTTAGTGGTTTTCTGCCGTGGCGCTCTTTTTTTCTGATACCCGCCATCATTTCTCTATTCAATGTTTTTCTTCTCCTCTCCGTAAAAAATGATCGGACGGACGCAGGCGGCAATAAGCAAAAGGTGCCGATTACGCGCATATTCAAGAAATATGTAGCTATATTGTTTGAGCCTGCGATTCAAAAGATTTTTTCCGGAATATTCTTGAACGCGTTCCTTATGGCGTCAATTGATTCATATATGGCCTTTTTCTTAAGCGAACGACTTACTATCGGCCAGGAGCGTATAGCGAGCATACTTGTCTTTGGTACCTTCGGCGGCATAATCGGAAACTATTTCTCGGGCAAACTGGTCGACGGCTATCTATGGTTCAAATCGCTTTGGGTCGGCGTGGTCATAGTTTCGGTCTCTATCTTTTTTATCAGTGTAAATTTGAGCTTGCCGATTATGTACATGCTGTTTATGTCGCGCAGCGTTGGGCGTTCTCTTATTCATTTGGCTCTTGTAAATAAATTCGTTTGTCTGGAAAATGAAGTGCGCCCTTATGTCGCATCCCTGAATAGTGTATGTGTTTTTATTTCAGGAAGCCTGAGTGTGTTTTTCTTCTCTTCGATTCAGCCCATAATACAATTCGAGCACTATTTACTCGGTGTCTCTGTAATGTATGTCATGTTTCTGGTCGTCACCGTGACCTATAGGCATCGAGTGGCATTGGTCTCCGGTATAATGCTACATGCATTTGGTATTATAAATCGGTTACAGTATAGTTATCTGCGAATAGGTAGACGAAATGATAGTGACTAACTGCTACAAGTATAGAGTGTCACGGCGGTACACGAAGGGGGAGCGGCGGCATTGTATGGAGAACGTGAAACATGAAAAATATAGGCTCTCTATCATTTAACAATCGTGCTCTATGGCTGTAAATGTTTGGACGGCCGAGAAAAAGAACTTTTATCGCCGGCGATAGCCTTGGATGCAAAGTGCTCTACATGAGGAGGAAATGATGAAAATATATTTATGCCAAGCAAAGTCGACCGAGAGTAGAATTCCGTCTATACCGTATGCGCAGCTTGCGTTGGCGGCTCAGATAGAAGATATCGCGGATGTTCGGGTGTCGGGATATGATGAGGATGGAACCCATCCCGGGGCGGATAAGATTTTGAAGTCGATCGATTGTTACCAACCCGATGTGGTCGGCATTACAATAGAATATGCGGTAGCTGCTAAGGCAAGTCTTGCATTGGCGAAAAAAATACGGCAATACAATCGAGACATCCCCATTATCGCGGGCGGGCATCATGCAACATTCACGTGGCAAGAAATCTTAGATTCCGGCTGTGTCGATGCCGTATTCCTTGGTGAAGGTGAGCTCAGTTTGCGAAGATTCGTAGAACAAGGGGACTACCGTAGCGTGCCTGGAGTGGGATACAAGAAGGGAAGCGAATATATCTGCACGGGTAAAAGCGAGCTGGTTTCAATGGACTCACTTCGCCCACCGGCTTATCACCTCTTACCCAATGACGGTATTCAACTGTTGAAAGGGATTGAATCGAGTAGGGGATGTCCATACAATTGCGATTTTTGTGAGACACAGAACTTCTTTAGTGGCGGAAAATTGAGAAAAATGGGAACCGCCCAATTCATGAAAAATTTGAAAAAAACAGTTGAGGATACCGGAGGGGGTAATTATCTACTATTAGATGATTGTTTTACCGCCGATATGAATACTCATGTCCGAAATATTGCAGAGGCATTGAAAGCGGAGCAGATGCCGGTTAGCATATTCTTGCAAGGCAGAGTAGATAATATGTTGCGGCACCTCGATATGATGCCTCTGCTGGCGGATGCAGGTTTTAAGGCCGTTTTATTAGGCGTTGAATCCATTTACCAAGAACGGCTAACTATGATGAATAAAAAAGCGGATTATGATCGCTCGGCAATACGTGAGCTGATCAATCGATGCCATGATTACGGCATTGCCGTGTGGACATCCATAGTATTCGGCTATCCGGACGAAACGCAAGAAATGATCGACGAAACGATTGAATACCTGATATCTTTAGGTGTAGAAACCGCGAATCTTACTATTGCTACACCGATTCCCGGATCGGCCCTGTTTGAGAGATCTTTGAACGAAAATCAGATTGTTACTCTTGATTATGATAAATTCAACGGCATGAATCGTATTCTCAAGTCAATTCCTGAAAAAACAACGGAATGGACCGATAACGCGCGTCGTAAGTTTTTCTTACGACCTGAATTCATCAGAAGAATCCTTGGTAATGTTATAGATCCTAGCAAGGTAGGCATAGGGTCGTTTATGCCTGCCGGATTCATGAGTCATAGTATTAGAATGCCCGACCAAGCAAGACCGAGGAACAGAACGGAGTGGCTGAATGTCCTTAATGGCCTGAAGCTTGTGCTTAATGACTTTATGGAATGCGGCGAATGCCTCGTAACACAGAGGGTTGCCATCAATTTTGATGGAATGCGGATGCTCTGGAGTATTTGCAATGGAAGATTGGAATCCATTGAATTCAACGAATCTCCAGCTGATCTCGAGTGCACTACGAACGGCAAAACCTTTATGGACCTTTTAATCTGGTGTCCGTTGGATATTGTAAGTATCGCAATATCGGGGGAAATTGGGTTTGGTGACCGCGGGCGAGATAAGGTGGTACCCTTTATTATTTGGTTCTCCGCTTGCCAAAAAGTCCTTCGGTGGGCAATATCGATGCAACTGATTGTACCGGTGTTCAGACAAACATTTTCCGCATGGATAAAGGTTGATGACGAAATGCGCCGAAAAATGACTTCGATATCCGCCGATGAAGAAACCACCCTTGCGATTACTACCAACGATAATTTCAAGCTGGTGATTGTTTGGACTAACGCCGAGCGATGCAAAGAAATCTTTTTAGTTTCGCCGGAAGGCACTTGCCATTATGATTATGAATGCCGTATTTCCGGTGAAGAACTGGATAGAATAGTAACGGGAGGCGGCGACTTATTGCTTGAGGTACTCAAAAAACGAACTTTTGTGGCAAGCCATGCACAAAGGCTTTTGATCACTGAACCTTCGGCTTTCTTTACCTCCATCAAAGAAAAATTCATTCCCGAGAAGGCAAAAAACGTCGATATCGGCATTCAGTACGAGATCCGATACGATGATACGCGTCAAGAAGATTGGTTTATCAGCATTAGGGATTCCGATCTGAGTGTAGGCTCGGGAACAATGCCCGATAATTCAACCGCGACTATTCGCATAGAGCATCCCGCCTTTGTTGAGCTTGTCAACGGGAAGAGTACCCCTTTCGAGC
>WJJU01000842.1 GCA_014729595.1 Chitinivibrionales bacterium | reverse complement strand
CCTCTGAAGTTCCAATCCATACGAAGCGAGGGTCGTTTTCTACCCCTATGCTTCTAATGCTTTCTCCCAGCTGTCCATTGTTCGTTAGGTTTATGAGCGAATCTCTTAAAGACTCCTCTACTTCTGCTTTGATTTCGTTGGTAGCCCAAGTGCATTGGTCGAGCAAGTCGAATGCTGTCTTGTTAACAGGTTTGCACAAGTGAAGATCTCCATCATAACCAAGAAGTAATTCTGTATGATATGCATACTCTGCAAGCTGTTTGATCGCCCTCGGGCGATCACGCCGATCTTGAAGACCTGAAAACAATTGGGTGAAATTTGCTAAACTCATTTTTTCTAAATGATTAGGTTTGGAAAGGACCGCCATGGCCTGATAGTTTCTACCAGTCGGAAGAGTGTCGATTTGGTCCATTACATTGGGGTTATGATTTCGGATTCGGAAGACGCCGTCTATTCCACTTACCCATACGGTATTACTGTCCTCGACGGCAATCATGCTGATGGATGTTCGCCTGGAAGTTGGTCTTACTTTGATGGAATCATTGAGCGGATTGCCACTGTAGCTAACGATAGTCAGACCACCAGGTTCAACAAATCCCATATATACAAAGTTGGTATCGTTGCGACTGACTGCTTCAACTGGTCCGGTATTTATCTTGTCTGTTATACCTTTATCCACAATATTATCATCTTGCGCATTGAATGAACGCCATAAAGTCATTTTCGAGTTACTTACATGAAGAATATGGCCTTTGCGGGCAGAAAGATTCACAGTCCAAATGAATCCATTAGAGTCTTGGCATACTCCAGTGATCAAGGTCCACCAGTTGTTTAGGTTTCCGGCAGTCATTGATTCGAGGGGGTTGTTGGGCGTTTGCAAAGGTGCACTGGTTTGCGGGTCAATAAAGGTGACCCATTGACTGTTGGAAAAGTCATACCATTTGATACCATGACTAATAGTGCTTAGGAAAACATCGCGGTTCCTCGCGGCCGTCACACGGTTGTCACTATTGCGGCGCGTTCCAATAAAATACCCAAAATCCGCCGGTTCATTATGCCTAAAAGTCGACCACTGTTCTCCATCAAAGCTTCCTAATCCCTCTTGTGCATTGCGTCCGATAAACCATAGTGTTCCATCGGGGCCGATATCGATATCGTTAATATTCGAAGTCGTCGGTCCATTGATTGTATGCTTGAGCATCATATTGGTTGATCGGTCCCATTCCCAGAAATGTTCGCCTTCGGTACCGATAAGGTAAACATCGTTTTTAAATTTGGTGATACAATTAACTGGGGCCACGCCATGACGATCACTGAACTGATATACACCTGTGCCATTTTCCCTGAGCCAGTTGTCGTCAAGGCCGAAAGTGTATCGGCGTCCGTCGATAGTCCGTGCGATATGGTTAATGCCTACGATAGTGCTATCGTTTGTGCGAGATATGTCCAACATGCCGGTTGTGTCGATTGTGTTCCAAAGTGTGGGGTCTGCGAAATTGGTATTGGAGATGTTTTGTATTTTAATACTTGCGATTCCGGAAGGCGTTAGCACTGCGAGGTGATCGTCCCATGAACGTATGCGGATTACCCTTGGGTCATTAAAACCGGCGAATTGTGTTACATTGCTTACCACGACCCGTTTGGGTATCGAAAAGACGGCCAATCCCATGGGAGAACCGATCAAGATGTGATCGCCAAAGAGGTGCATGGTGTTGATACTCCAATTGGCGGCATGTAAGGCATTGTAGGTCTTGAATGCTTCGTGCTTTAGATCAAGGCGGATCAGGTTACCCTCGTGAGAACCAAACCAAATCGCTTCGTCTCCCTCCTTAGCCGCAGCCGTCATATTCAAATCCTGAAATCGAGAGAAGTCGGTATAGAGCTTGAGCTTATGGCCGTCCCGATCGAAACGAGCGATTCCGCCGGAGGTTGCCAGCCAAGCGGCATTTTCGTGCATGATAATGCTTCGTACATTGCGCGGCGTGGCGAATTTGCGTAAAAATGGGTTTGCATTACTCGCCGCCGTGAGTGCCAACAGTACCAACAGATGCATTCGAATGGCTCGCATATACCGAAATCCAGGATAAATGTATAAAATTCGGATTGCTGTTTTACGAGAGCTTATTTTTTGGTTCAGATATTAGCAGGATCGGCAAACAGCTACGATCTTCACTAAGCACTGGGTGGCGGGAAGGTTTTGCGCCATGAGCCTACAAAAAGCAGCGTTCCCGCGGGATCATCATTTTGAGTCATTAGAAGCCAATAAAATATATCCTTCGTTCCTCTTCTCGGTTATCTCCAACTACGTTTTAGCGGTGAACCATATTCTTAATATTTTTTCCGGCACTGGACTGTAACGAGACTGAGTGCTGAGGCAGGCTATTACCGGAACGAATTTTGGTCGCGCAAACCACTGCCTGCCCCCCGCCCCACCCCACCGGAGCAACCCGCAAAGGAAACGCGGCTCCGCCATGAGAAGCGCCTTTATGGGAAAATCTTTTATGCGCGAACACGAGGGGGGTAGTGCTTGCGTAAGAGCGGGCCGGCTCGCTTTCGGGATTAATGGTTCCCGGAAAGTGTTCTGCCGGGGCCCCACCCGGGATCCCTGAACATCGAAAGCCTACCGTTTAATCCACTCTCCAGGTGGAATCCGTTCGAGATAGCGGTGCTTCTTCATCGATTTTTGCCCAAACGCACCTAAGCTGTCGAGGGTGGTGAACGTGCTGTCGAGTACGGTTTGGGGTATGGCACCGGCTTTGTCGGCGTATTCGGTGAGGATTGGTGCTATGTCGGCGCCGGTGTATGCGCGGAAATGGGCCACCATTTGGTTTTGGGTGAATGCACCGTGTTCGTAGGCGCGGCAGAGGGCGGCGATGGTTTCATCGAGACGTCGGGTGTTGCCGGTTGCGCGGCGGACCGCGAGGTCCATACACATGGCGATCTGTGCCCCTTTGCCGTATGCCACGGCGACACCGTCGGTGAAAATATTGTAGCGGAGCGCACGGCTCGAAGGGGCGTAGCGGGCGACGAAAATGCTGGAGTCGTATATCCCGATAAGATCTTCGTAGCACTCTTCTTTTTCGGCGAGCCCGAGGCGCGTGGCGGAGGCCCAGCCCAGATAGTTTGTCACGCCCTCTTTCCACCACGGATCATCGTAGTCGCCGCATTGTATCCCGACCGCATCGTGGATTAACTCGTGGGCAAGAACCATGGCTACTATTCCCCGGGATCGAAAATCGGGGTAGAAGCAGGTGAAGCTATGAGTTCCCTCGAGGCCGCCCCATTCGTTCCTAAAGAACACGGGATACGTTTGCATGCCCCCAAGAGCACCATAGATAGGAATAAGGCTGTCGAGAATCACGGCAAAGTCGTTGGCGGTTCGCTGGAGAATTTGGCTTGGTGGGCGGTAACCGCTAAAACTATGGAATTCATACGACAAGCCGCCGCCGTTTCCGGTCGTAAGAAGTTCGGTGTCGAATGAGGGTTGTACGAACAGGAGCGCATAGGCGTTGGAATAGTAGGTAGTGCCGATGGGCACTCCTGCAATCGAGATATTCTCACCGAGTTCAACCGTCAGCTTGATCGTCCGCCGTGTTCGCCACAGAGCGGGGAGTGTTGATTCATAGGGTACGGCAAAGAGATGGGAGCCGAGCAAAAAGCCCTCCCGTTCGGTGAGGAAAACGGAAGGGAGCGATGAATCTCCGTCAAGGTTTTTCACGCGGTTCACTTTGGGGCGATAGGTGAGGGTTAGCGGGTACGATAGGCCGGCCGGTACGGTGAGTATCTTAGATTGCGCCGGACCGATCCATCGGGTTTCGATAAAAGTGTGGACTTCGTTTCCGTCCGCGTCGCTCACCGAAAATTCCGGGACGATTGGCCCCGTCATTGAATCCACGGGATTATCGGCATATACGAATGGAAGAACCAGCGAGATCGGCGTGCTTGCTTGCCCTCGGACGGTGAGTGTAACCGAGAGCGAATCGGGGTGCATGGTGGGAAGCCGTAGTCGATAGTCGTAGGCCAGGCCCGCGGGTGGCGCATGAGGCTCTTCGTGCCATACGGGCATTGTCGGATTGGCGCAGCGAACGCATAGAATGGCGAGAAGGCAGAGTATGAATGGGATGTGGTTGGGCCGGCGTGTGATGCGGCGGATATTGCTTTTTATAAGCATAGTCGGCTTGCCGTTGTTTTACTGGTTGTTGATTATGTCCACTGGTTCTTTCTTCTTTCTTGCAAAAGATAGCTTTTGGGATGGGGGTGTTTACTTTTAACTGCCCGTCCTCCGGCGTCGGCGGCTTCGGGAGCCTCCGGTGGTGTTTGTGGAGATGAGGGACTCAAATTTAATGCATCACCTAAATTCGTCGATTTTCACTGCCGTTGCGCTACGTATACGTATACGTAAGGCATTTTGGCACCGCATCGCGGCGCCAAATCCTTTTGTAGCTTTTGCGCGGTCTCTTGCGGGAAATCGCACAAGCCGTTGCCCCTGCTTGTGGAGTACCTACCCGGTTTGGGTACTATCGAGCCGGTAGCGGAATCAATACATGAGAGACTTTTGTCTCTTCTTCGGAGATAACGTATAGTG
>WJJU01000841.1 GCA_014729595.1 Chitinivibrionales bacterium | reverse complement strand
GCCAATATATATGCTAAACTTGAGGCGATCATGGTTTTTCCGGCTCCACCTTTTCCGGCAATTGCAATTTTGTGCATATCTACTCCTTAATCTGCGGCTATAGTAGGGGGGTTACATGTTAAATGGTAATCTACTGTTCCATTGGTTATTTCATAATGAATGCATGGTTTATGATCGTGCAAAAGCAGGAGTGGTATTCATGATACATTTGATGCCTCTGATGGGCATTTCTCATTAAACCCTATCACTGCAAAATTCGCTCTTTTTAAGTAACTATGGGGTAAATAAGGTTTTCCTTTTGTTCTCTATATGGGAGATGATCAACGAAGCAGCTTGAATAGGATCGGGCTCAACCGCGAATCGGGCACCAAGAATGCTCTCAATGTCTTGCGTTAGAATGCTTTTTACACTTGGACTTCCGAGTACCCGCGGAACCGTTCCCAAGACGGTGAATATGCCTGATCCAACCGTATAGGTACCTATACTTATTGCCTTTTGGCTCATCCATTCCGGGGCGGTTGCGGCAAGGGGTAGATCTGAAATGTCGCAATTGAGGGCATTTGCCAGCTTTGCGGCAATGACCAAAATCCTGCTGTTATCAACGCAACTACCCATGTGCAAAACCGGAGGAATACGAAGTTGGTTGCATAACCGGCTTAGCGTACCATGTGAATGCGGACCTTCGTTTGTAGTTAGTAATCCTGATTTTGCGCATGCAATCGCGCCGCATCCGGTTGTCACAACAAGTATATCATTATCAAGCAATTGCCGAACTATAGCGATATGGTTGGAATCATGTTCGGTTTTCGGGTTGTTGCAACCTACTACCGCGGCGATTCCTTTTATTTGGCCGGTTTTTAGGCTTTCGATCAATTGTTCATATCCATTACCGAAAAAGTCCCGGAGCGCTTCACCCGAAAAGCCGACAATCGCGTTCATACTCTCTTTAGGAATGCAAACAGCGCTCATTTTCCTGTTGCGGTAATTGTCTACCGCTGCTTGTACAATATTGTATGCGGTTTCATCGGCATTTCGATCATTGAACTCCATTGCTACGGCGCCCGGAAAATTCGCTTTAGAAGAGGTCGTGATAAATTTGGTATGATAGCATTTTGCGATATCCCCGAGTGAAGGCATGATGCATTGTATGTCTACAATCATAGCTTCTACAGCACCCGTTATTATTGCAAGTTCCTGTTGGAGAAAGTTTCCGGCGAGTTTTATTCCGTGTCGCATCAACATTTCGTTTCCGGTACAGCACATCCCGCATACATTTATGCCTTCGGCGCCGTTTTCTTGAGCTCTTCGCAGCATTGATGTCTCATTTGACATGCGGATTAACGATTCGGACATAAGAGGGTCATGTCCATGAATAATAATATTCACCATGTTACTTTGCAAAACACCCAAATTCACTTGCGTTTCTTTCGGTTTCGGAACGCCGAACATCAGATCAGACATTTCCGTGGCGATCATGGAACCAACCCAGCCGTCTGCAAGTGCGGTTCTTATCCCTTGAGTCAGGATGGAAATGCAATCATTGTCAACCCCTATGTGTGTTCTGTGCATTGAGTCGACAATCTCTCGATCAATACCTCGGGGAACAACATTAAGTTTTTGCCATAATTCCAATCGTCTTTTGGGGACTCTGCTTATCAGTGGGTATTTACCCGGAAGCTGTTTGCCGAATTCACGCAAAAAAAGCTGCGCCAGTTCAAAGCAAATGGCTTGGTCGGTTTTGCCGTCCTGATCTATTCCTGTTTCTTCCGCAATCATTCTTAGTTTTTCTTTGTCGGCGATTCGAATGTTTTCCGCAGTGTTTTCGCATAGTTTTCTTAAGTACAAAACAATTTCACGGCTGTGGTCCGAATGCGCCGCCGCACCGGTTGCTATATGCGCCAGAAAATTTCGGGCGACCATACTATCCGCGGTTGCACCGCAAACGCCCTTTTGGGGAGCGTTTCCGAATGGATCTATTCTACATGGCCCCATATTGCAGATGTGACAGCAAACCCCAAGAAGCCCATAAGAGCATTGCGGCGTTTGCTCCTCATAGCGGTCCCAAACAGTCGGTATTTCATCCTTTTTCGCTTTTTTGCGCATTATCAGCGAAGCATTGCAACGCGTATTTTTCATATCTCCGCCCCGGGTAACCAGTTAAACGTGCGAACGTGCGGTGGACTGATGCAAGTAAGAAACATTTCGAAAGTTTTTCGATAGACTTGAAATGGCGCCGGCCAGGTATACAATAACGATAGTGCATCGCCAACGGCATAAATTTTGGCGGTATCGGCCCGGCACCAGTTGAAATGTTCGGCATTTAATTTTCGTCCGCTTTCGCGACCAATTTTTTACAATCATGATTCCCTTGTGCCAGCGTGGAAAGATAAACAGTTTGATTGTTAATGGTTATTGGAAACACCGATAAAAATTGATTGCTTTTGTTAACGAAAATAATCTTAAGGAGGTCATCAAATGCAACACTCCTTTTTAATCGCGCTTCACATTCTAAGAATAAAACCGAAATAGTAGCAAGCTCCTCACACTCTTTTGACAAACATGCCACGGGTAGACCAAGTTCATCGGATAATACGGAGTAGATGCAGGAAGGGTGTGATTCAACTCTTTTAAGAATCGAATCATACGTGCAATTAAATAGCTTATCCTTCGGAGTAATATTATCAGGATGAGATTCAAGGTCACTTTTGACACCGCAACTGGTAAGCCGCTTCTCTAAGTCTAAACATTTGTTCGAGAGATGCGCAATTTTATGGGATCGATATCCGAGTACAAAGAGACATCCGGAAACAAATATGCAAACGATAGTCCCACCAAGCATAAACAATTCAATGCTCATGAATGCCCCGCTCCGCTACATATATATCTACTTTCCGTTTTGCCGAAACGCTGCTCTCAGAAGGCTGTAGCCCGAAGGAACGTAAGAATATCTTCTCCTTTAGGATTCCTGACTCAATGAGGTGCTCATACACCGAGAACGAACGCAACGTCGCTAAAAGATCGTTGTTTACTACATTTGCCCCGATGGAATCAGTGTATCCGTCAATTATAAAGACAGCGTTTATTTTATTGCCCAGCGAAGAAAGGGCGGTACTGATTTCTCTTTTCTGAGTCGGATAAATTTTTTTACCGCCTACGGCAAAATTCAGCGAAAGCAGATGTGTATATGGTGGTGTCCCGTTCGACTTTTCCCCCGATTCGGGGTAGGGCCCAGTTGATGTAATCGATTGCAAGGCCTCCGCGACGGGAGGAGTGATTGATGCAGCTTTTCGCCTTCTTAAAAAAAACAAATTGGCGGTCCCTACAAAAAGCAATGCGGAAGCGGTTAAGTAAAGGGTGAGTGGTTTCATAGTATTGCGGCCAGTTGGGGGAGAATGCGACGAATTTCTAAAAATATCAAACCCAGCTTGGCTTCCGCATTAACAAGTGTTAGGAGTACCGCATCGGGTGTGATATTGTTACAAATAACATATCCATTCGCACTTTTGACAAATACTTGGTGCATTTGACTGCTCATCATCTCTTTGGAGATACGATCACCTACGCCAAGCAACGCGGCGGTCATACCCCCAACTAACCCGTCGTCAATTTCGGAAAGCGCAACACTGGACACCATGAAGCCCTCAATGGTAATCACTGATGCGCCGAAGATATCGGATGATATCGACCGGTATCGGTTAAGAATGCCTTTAATCTGCTCGGACTTACTAGTAACGGTCGACGAAGAGGATGTCGCAGTTGTCATATTCCCTCCCTTTTCAACAAATTTGTGAATGGATGTATTGTGGATTGATCGAAATGGTTTACACTCTTGAGAAGGCGGAAAAAGGCGACTGAATAATCCGGATCGTTACCAAGTACTTCGGAAAACCGTTCTATCTCGTTAGCATTCCGTTCGGGATAAGTGCCGGCTGCGGTTTTAGAAAATGAGTCGCTTTCCGTTACGCGGATTTTATCTGCTTGAATTTCATTACTCGTAATGCACTCGTTAATTGCGCTACGCATGGCTTTGTGCGTTACCGCTGGAGTGCTTTGAATTTTCGTGCTTTTGCTTGTAAAATTATGCGAACCGATAGAAAGCTCCCGCACTACTTGTGCGGCTGTTTCTTTGCGTAATCGAATGCCTTCTTCTCTTATATAGGAAATTAGCATTTCTCTAACATCCTGAGCCGGAATGTATCGCTTCGAGATCAACCTTTTGATAATTTTGCCGAGGCGATTTATATCAGCAAAATTCCCGCCATTCTTTATCCGTTTCAGCATCGTCATGTCACCGTTATAAGCTAAAAAATTACTGTAGCCTACAAGCATGCTCAGGATTAATTTTCCTAGAGAATAGATCTCGTGCCTACGCTGATACTTTTTACCCAATTTTACATCCGGATGCAAGAATAGATTGTTCTTGTTTTCAATGAGATATGAGCCGTCGTATGTATATTTAACTATATCGCCGATACCCATATCCGCTATTGAAATGTCGCCGTCGGGGCTGATTTGAATAAAGTCGGGAGAAAGATTACCATGCGGTATGAATTCTTTGCTTGTTGTATCAAAAAAACCGTGAGAATAGATGAGCGCATCACATAACGATACGGCCACATCCATTATGAAAGGGAGCGGTATCCTCTCATCGTAAGCGGAGAACCGCATAAGTATTTGTGTTAAAGATTGCCCCGGCACATATCGATACGCTACATAATTTCTCGTTTGAGCGCACAAGCAGCATTTG
>WJJU01000840.1 GCA_014729595.1 Chitinivibrionales bacterium | reverse complement strand
TTTCAATAACATTGCCGCCAAAATGCCTTTGGCACCACCTCAAAACAAGGCAAATCTATTCCGAAATCGACCTCCTCGTGCTCAGGCCCGTCTGTCCGCGGTGATTTGGTGTAATATTCTGCGCCCGCGAATATGCCGGATGGTCGTTACGTATTTTAAGTATTTCCCGTCTCGCGGAGAATAGAATTGTTCCGTAATTGGCGACCACCGAGAGACGCTCAACTCAACCGAAAGGCTGTTGGATGACTCGTAATGTCGGCACGTGGATGATGGTGTTTTTATTCACGCTTACATCATGGAGTGCAACCGATACCACCCATAAGCTTGTCGTTCACTTTTTCGGCTCTTCGACCTGCGGCGAGTGCCTTGAAATTAAAGAGGGGCTGCTCAAGCCCCTTGCGGAAGAATACCCATCCAGACTCCATATCCGAACCCACGATATCGACACCGACGCCGGATTTCGGCTTTTGATCAAAATGGAGCAAAAATACGGCGTACCGGAAAGCTCTCCCCAGGAACTGTTCCTTCCCGACACGTTCCTGACCGGGTACGAGGCCATTATGGAGCGGGCCGACCCGATGATCCGCGAAAGACTGGAACGGGGGATGGGCGAATCCAAAGAGAGTGCTACCGCGGACAGCGTCGACGTTGTCGGTTATCTTAAAGAAAAATCCCGGGGTTGGGCGTTCTTGGCGGGGACCATTGCCGCGGGACTTGCTGACGGCGTGAATCCATGTGCGATCGCCACAATGATATTCCTGATTTCGTTTCTGGCCACCCGTAAACGAAATAAATCGGACGTGCTCATCATCGGTGTGGCCTACACCGGCGCCGTTTATGTTACCTATTTTGCGATGGGCATTGGCCTGAAAGAATTTCTGGACCGTCTTGAGGGTTACTATGTGGTCTCCCAGGCGATTCGATGGGGGGCATTTTCCGTCGCGGCCCTGGTCGCCTTCTTCAGCTTCCGCGATGCATTCGTCTACGCCCGGACCAAGAAAACACAGGATATCAAACTCCAGTTGCCCAAAGCGGTAAAACTACGTATTCACAAGGTTATTTCGGGTAATCTGGGTGGCACCGGCCTCCTCGTCGGCGCGATAGTCACCGGCTTTCTGGTAACCTTGCTCGAAGCGGTCTGCACCGGCCAGATGTACATCCCCTACATCGTGGCGATGACGCGCCACAGTGAGCTTCGCATTGCCGGACTCGCTTATTTGGCATTCTATAATCTGTTGTTTGTCCTTCCCCTTATCGTGGTTATGTGCTTGGCCTACTACGGCATGAAATGGAACGAACTCGCCCAAAAAACCCAAAAAAACATGGTCCTGCTGAAAGTTCTGCTGGGAACCGTCATGACCGGCCTTGCGGCCTACCTGGGGCTTGCCGGTTAATCCGAACAATGGAAGCGTCCTCGCGGCGGGTCACCTTGTCCCGAAAATGATCCCACATCACCCATTCACCCTACATACTCTCTTTTAGCGCCTTGCACCTTGCTTCATCTATATTTTATTATATGACACACAATTCTAAGCAACCGTGTGCCACTCTCTCTAATCGTTCACCAAAATCTCCGGAGGGCTTCAATGAAACAGGTGTTTCCGTGCTTGGCCGTATCTCTGCTATTTACCAGTATAGTATTTGCCGGCAGGCCCACATTCGTTCCCTATGGCTTCATTAAAGGCGACATGTACTACGCCACCGATCCGGTGACTTCGTATGGTTTTCCTTCGCTCACCTGCATATCCCGAGCCGTTCACGATACCGTGGGAGGAGAAGGACTGGCCTTTACCGCTCAGCACAGCCGCTTCGGCCTTAAAGGAAGTGGCGAAAGCGGTGGTGTAGCGGTTGGTGGGGTGATCGAATTGGATTTTTTCGTAATCGCCGCAAATGCAAACGCGAAGCCACGCATGAGGCTTGCGTATGCCTGGCTCAAGCCGACGGAGGGTCTGGATATTCGCATAGGGCAACAATGGGATCTCTTCTCACCGTTGAATCCAACCATGAACAACACCGGCACCGCTCTGTGGTACCATGGGAATTTCGGATTTCGGCGCCCCCAGTTTCAGGTACGTTACGGCCGTAATTTCGGGCGCCTTTTGCCTGAACTGCAGGTAAGCGTTGGTGAAACGGCCAAAGAGAATGAAGGAAAAGGTATATGGCTCGGAGCCGACAACCGGGCGGCGATGCCCATGATTCAAGGTCGTCTTGCCGTGGGCCTTCCCTGCGACGCGGTCGTGGGATTGAGCGGTTTCTACGCCGCGCATGGCGAGGACCACGATGTAACAAGCACCGGCATTGCCGCCGATGCGGCATTCCCCCTCCATGAGCTTTTTGCCCTCAAAGGAGAATTCGCCCGGGGAAAGAATCTCAACAATGCCGACATCTTCACAATCGGTGGGTCAGGGAACGCCGACAACGAAGTTGTCACCATAGGTTACTGGGCAAATATCATCTCAAAACCGCTGAAGCATCTGCATGTGGTCGTCGGGGGCGGTCAGGAACGAACTACAGAGGGATTGCAGCCGGGCAAAGGCGATACCAATCTTACCCTCTACGGCGATTTGATCTTCCCAATCGGTAAATACTTGGCATTCACCGCCGAGTACCAGTGGATACGGACAAAGTGGGCCGGGCAGGATGATCCGTACACGGCCGGTGTTGTAAACATTTCCGGCAAGCTTGCGTTCTGAAGCGGGATCGGCCGGGGAAACACCTTCGTTGTAAAATCCCTGTTTGCCATGCTTCAAGGAAACGCAGTCCCCCGTTTTTAGTCGGCCGTGGCGCCGAATATGGTTTCCGCACAGGCACTGAATGGCGGCGATGAGCTACCGCTTCAAATCCCACTATTCGGCCGCTTCATCAGCTTGGCACGGGGGTTGCCTCTTACATCGCCGAATATCATCGGCGCGGATTCATTCTTCGTTCCGCGCAAACCCATCACACTCCGGAGGTATATCATGGCGGGAAAATCAGCCCCCATAGCGGAAAAGGCAAGAGTCTCCGAACTCAGAAACGGTGTGGATACTCACGCCCTCGTCGATACGATCGAGGCAATCAAGGCGGACCCCAAAAAGGCAAGCTGCACGTTCTTCGCGACGACTTCATGGAAAAAAGGGACCGTATCGGATACGAAGATCACTCATTACGATCTGGGGGGCGAAGTCATACCCCAGGATTTCACGATGACTGTCGATGAGCCGATGGAACTGTTGGGCGCCGACACCGCCCCCAACCCGCAGATGCTACTTTTTACGGCGTTAAATACTTGCGTGCTCAACACGTTTATCGTCAATGCTTCCGCTAAAGGCATCCGGGTCGAAAGTGTCGAGATCGAAACCCGAGGAGAGCTTGACCTTCGCGGCTTTTTGGCGATAGACAAGATGGTAAACCCCGGCTACAACGAGCTGAACTTTGTATTCCGAATCAAAGGCGACGGCACTCAAGAGCAATTCCGCGAATGCCTTGAGGCGGGTACACGCTACTCCCCCAATTTCCAGACCATCACCAGAGCGGTCAAGGTCAACTACGACCTCGAAATAAAATAGCCGTCCAAATCCTACCAAACCGCAAAACCCTTTCGCGCCCGAAAAGCGTGAAAAGGGTTTTGCCTATAAGCATTCTTGCGGTGTATCACACCATTGTGCGTGACACACTCCAATGCTCTCACTCTAAAGATCCACCTTCACTTTTAGCGAAAGCGCAAGCGGCTCCATCACATGAGCGAGTATCCGACCGAAGTAGTACAGACCTTCGCCATAGTCATAGCTCCGCCCCACGTGGTTGTACTTGATGAGATTCTCGGCATGGAATTTTACATGCAGAAAATCCAATGGAGAGACGGTGACACCAAGACTGAAAGTAGCGCCAGGGTCGGCCAGCCTGCTGTATTCTTCCTGGATCGTGCTGCTGAAAGCCCGTGCCTGCGCCGTCGTGTCGTTTGTGGGTTCGACGTTGGCAATAATGCTGTCCCAAACAAGTTTATTCATTTTCAGATAGTTTTTGAAGCCGGGATACCCGAGATGGCCGCGGACATTGGCATGGAGCTTAATCCGACCGTCCAGAAAGCTCTGTGTGCCGAAAGCCTTGATAAGGACCTCGGGGTAGTTGTTGAACGACTCGACCAGGTCAAGGTCGCCCTTGGTATAGGTCACGTTGTATTGCCCATTGCTATGGTCGGCATCGGCGTCATACTTGTCTTGCCAATACAGTTTTGTCCCATTCTGTTTCCGCACGTGGCTCGGCAGATCGGCGTAGCTGTACTGGCTATGAGTAACGCCTTCCTCATAATCGAACTCCGTCTGTTTGGCAAAGGAGGCGTTCAATCCCACCGTCGTTCGATCGGTTTTGTACTGTGCCTCGATCTCGAGCCCTAGCACCTGCTGCTCAGCCTGATGTACAGTAGTCGCGGTCGTGTTGATCCACCCAACCAGGTCGAGCCAATTATAATACACGGAAGCATGAGCCGTTAGTCTCTCCATGAAAATTCCCGAATAGATGAGTTCCGCGGTGCGAAGAATTTCCGGCTCGGTGTTGGCTTTGATGATTTCCACCGAAGTATCGGTCTTTGCAGCCTCTCGGCTTTGTTCTTCGAGCATCTCGGCCGTTTTTAACTGCTCGTGAGTGTTAACCCGGTTCGATTTCTGCCATATTGCACGAACCGCATGGTTCTTATTGATCTCCGATATGAGGGCAAATCGGGGAGAGAACATCAGAGACTTTGTCGACGACGAGTCGTCAGGGTCTATCAATTCGACCAGCGGGTGCTTGTCGACACGGCCCGATACAAGAAACTAGGCATAGGGGCTAGGCTTAAAAAGACCTTCGAACAGGCCGGCATAAGAGACCGTGCTCCACCCCTCCCCGGCATAGAGTTTAGCATTGTATTGTTTGCGTCTCCAATTGTTGCTTGGGTCGTAGTAGCCGGCGGGGAGGGTATCCAGGTTGTTGCTTGACGGGTCCCAGAATATTATCCCCAAATCCCCCATCATGAAATCATCCCAGTCCTTACCCCAGGGTTTGCGGAAGGAGTTTACCGTGACGGCCCCCCCAAGGGCAAGATTGAGCATTTCGATGAACTTGATGTCTACCTGCGCATTGGCGACGAACTCATTCTCACCGAAGTACTGTGTGAGATGCATGGGATCTTCGGGATCCATTCGCCGATCGTTGAGCGAGGGATTGGTGGATTCCAGTTCCGCAATTGGTCTGCCGAATTTATCATTGCCGAACGTCCCAAATTTGGCTCTCTCGAACTCCTGGGAACTAAAGCTCAGACGAAGTTTGGGCTTGATACCTTCCATAACATCGAAGGTATGACTTCCCTCGAGGGCCGAGGAGAACTGACGTACGAACAGCCCCGTGAAGGGTACCACGTTTTCATTGTTCCCGGAAAAAACAACATTACCACTATCATCAACCCCTTGGATCCAAGTCGGTTCTTGCTGATCAACACCATGGTACCCGTGCTGGGTGTACCGTACCCTCAGGTCCACTATTTCGGCGAATCGAGCGCTCAAATGAGCCTTGACCTGCGGTCGGCCCTGATAGCTTTTGTAGTAAGGGTTTGCATCCACGGAGCCCAATCGGTTTTCATTTTCCAAGCCATCCATAAGAAACTGCCCGTTGGGTATGTACACGATATTGTCACCGGCAAGATTGCCTTCAGCGCCCTTTGAGCCTAGTACACTTGCATATCCAAAGATTCGGGTCTTGCCGAATTCACCGCCGTAGCGGGCGCCGGCCCCTAGTGCTCTATACGGCAGGCTCGACTGCACATGGGCCCCGAAACCTTGGTAATTCTTGGCGCTTTGGGTGATTATGTTGATGATACCTCCAACAGCGCCCGCCCCATAGGTCACCGATCCTGGACCACGGATAAACTGCACTTGGTGGATATCGGTAACATCCATATGCCCAAGTTCCGTGATTGGGCCGGCGTGGGCTTTCTGACTGACATTCACACCATTGACCAACATTATATACTTGTAATTTCTATCGTTGGTGACGGCACGCACTCCCAGGCCTTTCCCCTCGGCCGCAAGGAGGTTGGTCACCAACCCGGGAATGTAGACTTCGAGTACATCGAGCAACGTGCGACAATGAGCCTCTTCGATCATCTCTCTGGTGATAGTGGCTAGCGATACCGGCAGGGAGGATCGCTTGATTTCAAGAAGAGTTCCGGTTGACAACTCCAGGTTCATCAGGTCGGCCAACGACAAACTCGCATCCTCCCGTGCGCCTTGGGAAGTGAGGGCCAGAGTCGCCAGCAAAAGGCCAACCTTTCTAAAAAGCGATCAAAGTACTGTTGCCGAGCCAAACAGTTTAAGCCGTCTAACCATGAAAAGCTCCTTTTATGTACCGCTACACGGCACGAGGGGGGGGTAATAGAGTGAACGCATGACTATTCTATTTATTCTACCTTTTTCCATACATGGTCAATGCTTCCATTTTCCGCTCAAAGTGGCTTAGCACTCGTCTAACGGCCAAAAAAACACTGTTTTCCAAATTGGCGCGAAGCGCCTCCACTAGATGCATTTGTATCATTATTTATTAATGTGAGCGAAGATGTCAATAAAATTCCAAAAACCATTTCGGATCCGTTTTAACAAGATTCCTTTAAAGTGTAGAATCCCCCAAGTGCGTGTCAATACGGGAGATTAGTCGACCACGGAATGTTGGTCGGGTGTCAGCCGTCAGCGATCAGAGGTCAGGCATTCCGGCTTCGTACGGGAACTCGGGACTTCATCGCGTAGGCGGGTTTACCTCCGCACAAGGCACCGCGGCATGCAGGGTTTAGTATTCCAGCTTATGGCATGAGAATCGTGGGGGTCTTGAAGGAGGGTGACCGAATCTTGACTAATGGACTATTTTGAAAAGGCTTTTCTTCACCCCTGCGCTGCAAAAGCTCCTAGGTATTCATCTAAGAGGCGAGGTGGGGACTCGAAGACCATGACGGCCGAAGAGCACGCCGGTTCAATGTGGGCCGCCGGCCTAAGCATGCTCGCGCCGGTGGTACAAAAGAGCCACACCAGGACAATGTAAGTGAACGCTTACCGGGGTAGGTGCCGTGAAGGACATCTTGAAGCACTGCGAGCGTGGAAGTATCATAAGCAACGTGGATCGCCGCCCGTTCGGTGTGGGCCGGGCAGGAAGATCCGTACACGGCCGGTCTTGTAGACATTGCCGGCAAGCTTGCGTTCTGAAGCGGGGTCGGTCGAGTAACACCTTCGTTGTAAACCCAAGGAGACCCCCGGCCGTGCTTCCCGAACGCACCCTCCCATGACCTCGAAGAGGTATTGCGGAGGGAGGGAGTTGAGCTATCGCCGGAGGCTTTTCCGGATTCCAAGGAGGATATTGTAGTAGTCAAGGGCGGAAGGGGCGTAAATAACTTCATTCAACAAGAGACCTATTTAACGCTCCTCAAGGTCGCCACTTTCGTTGTGCCGTTTACACTAAGTTCGGCAATCAGTATCTGCTCCGCAAAGTGTTCCCGAAAAGCTATTCGCTCGGGGCCGACCCCCCGGCGTTCGGCAAGAATTTTGCCGCTTACATCATAAAGGTGAATGGAATAATATCCGCCGTATTGGACATTGGCCATGATCCGTCCGTTTCGGGTGGATCGGATGAAATAATTTTTTCTTTTGTCAAGGGCAACAGTCACGGAGCCGACGGCTGCGCTCCCTTTGACCGTAAAGGCGCCGGATGTGATATCGTACACCGTTTGGTCATTGTAGCTCTCAACTTTTATTAGACATTCATCCGAAATGTCTTCGGTTTCAAGGACATAAGGGTAGTTTCCCCAGACATGGGCATCGTCATACACCCCAATCGATCCCTCTTGGGTGTTGAGGTGTTTCCAACTCCTTCCACTATTGTTCGAAAGAAACAGATCGACTTCACCGACCTGATCCTGAATTGCCCACCATTTTATGTATACGGTATCCCCTACGGAGAATGTATCACCTCCCAGCGGCGTTTCGACGGTTATCGGCGCGAATTCATAGAATGAGACATCCTCATCGGTCGGCAGGTAATCGGATGATC
>WJJU01000839.1 GCA_014729595.1 Chitinivibrionales bacterium | reverse complement strand
CTTATACGACGATACATCATCATAATACACGTCGCCCCCGACCGTCAGCAGACCCAGCGGAGTTTTTTTATCATTCTGGACCCAGCACCCAAATGTGCCCACCGAAACCCCTTGTTCGTCGGGCTTAAGCTTTTTGGCGCCCGTTTCGGCATCCCTGCGAACCCTTTCGCGCTCCTGCACTTCGGATTGGTGGTGATACGATACGCTAAGCCCGAATCTATCGGACAGAATGCCGAAATTCTCCGCGTGCAATTGTGCATAAGTTAAGGATCGATCTTGCTCGAGAACACGCTTAAGCTCATATTTGGAGCCGGTCGAATCATTTACCGTCGTCCCCTCCCAGGAAAGCCCATAAATGGTTTTATGCGTTCGCCAGATATCATCCTGGTGCACCTGTTGGTGGGCAGTCACAAGCCTGATGTTTTCAGAAAGCGCGACTTCCGCTTTTACATCCCCGTCGAACTCGCGGTATCCGGTCTTAGGCTGCGTACCGAGTTCCCCTCCACTTCTGAGGTCACCGAACGATTTGGGAGATAATCCAACTCGAATAGCCGCTCTTCGACCCAAGCCGACTTCCATCGCCATTCTTCCGATCATCGACTCTTCGGCGCCGGCAACCCTCAAATACGAACGAACATCCAGATATGGCGAAGGACTGTTCATAGCGAGGCGACCGGTTACGGCACTAACCATTCCCCCGACCGCATCGCTGCCGAAGAGAACAGAACCCGGACCCTTGACAATTTCAAGCGCATCCAAACTAAGCGGGTCGACAGTATTCCAGTATTGGTTCGGTCCCTCGCGGAACACCGAATTATTGAGCCTTATTCCGTCTATAAGGAACAGTGTTCGCATACTGGTGAATCCACGAATGTAAGGAGATCCCTGGCCATGGGCGGTTTTTTGCACCATCACCCCCGGAATAACCTTCAGCGCTTCAGGTATTGTTCTCGAGAGATGCTCATTGATTAGATCTTCCGCCGAAAGGTACGAAACGCTTCCTGGCGCGTTACCAAGCGGTTTCTCCGTCCTAGTCGCCGTTACTACTATTTCCTCGAGGATTAATGCCGAATCTGATTCCGCATTGACGGCTAAAGCGGAATGAGTGAGCAAAACCGACAAGCAAACAGTCAAATAATGCAACGGGTGCATACGCATAAGTAAAACTCCTTGTTTGTTGTGATACGCATAAAGGGACATAAAGAACAAAGCAAAACGGTATCAACCGTGGGTACGAAGCGAATAAAGTACATCACGGCGCGAGAAAATGGCATTTTTTTTGTGCAGGTCACGTATTAACCGAGCGCACGAATAGGATTAGAAAGCGGGAAGAGGAAAGCACAAATCGACATTAGTCGGCCCCCAATTCACAGAGGCGTGGCGAGCAATTTATTTTGTGCCGCAGAAGGCGCGAATCAAGTAAGGACGCTATTCACTTACCGCAAAGCGGCGGCGGGAGAATCGCAGGAGAAGTATTTTGAACACGTTAAAATACCCGCAGGCCGCCACGGCCGCATATTTTCTACTCTTTCTTTTTTTTGTTGTCGAAGCGACCACCGAAGACGGCGGGCGTTACACGGCGGCCGATACCGCGGCGATATCCGACTCTTCCGATTCCCGCACCAATGTTCTTGATTCATCAAGCCAAGCCGGCGCCATCACGCTTCTCCCCATCCTTTTCTATGAACCCGAAACAAAACTGGGTGGTGGCCTGACCGCCGCTTATTACCGTCGAATCGGCGACGCGATGAGGCCTTCAAATATCGGAATTGAGGTCACCTATACGCAAATGCGGCAGTTCATGGTGGAATTCATACCCGAATACTATTCCGCCGGCAATGATTTTCGCCTGTATGGTGAGTGCTATTTCGGAGAATATCCAGACTTTTTCTATGGGATCGGCAATAATACCCGCAATGAAGCAAAGGAACTCTACACTGCTCGCTATGCCGTAGTTATGCTTCAGGGGCATTATTTTGTATTACCACGATTTCATATCGGCGGGCGGATTGATTTTCGTTTTGAGCGGTTGACCCAAACCGAAGAGGACGGAATCCTCGGGTTCGGTACCCTCCGAGGCGAGGAGGCGTGGCGAGGTATCGGTGTCGGTCCCGTCCTCACCCATGATACGCGCGATAACATCTTTGCCGCCACCGGCGGTCGCTTTGTGGAGGTATCGGCGGTTCAATACATGACCGCTCTTTCAAGTAGTTTCGATTTTGGGCTCGCCCATATCGATGCCCGCGGATTTTTCGCGCCATTAAGTGGGCACGTAATAGGACTCCAGACGGTTGGGATGTTTTCTTGGGGCGAAATACCGTTCCAGATGCTGCCCGGCATCGGCACCATTCTGCGGGGCTATCCCGAAGGGCGCTTCCGAGACCGAAACATGCTTGCCTGGCAGGCCGAATACCGGTTCCCCCTGTGGCGGCGATTGAGGGGCGCCGTTTTCGCGGGTGTTGGCGATGTGTTCAACGGGATCGAGGACCTTTCGATCCACCGACTCAAAGTCGCCGCCGGCCCCGGCCTTCGGTATGTTTTCAATAAGGAGGGGGTAAGTATTAGGATGGACTATGGGTTTTCACGCTTGCATGGCGGGGCTTTCTATTTCACGGCCCGCGAGGCTTTTTAAGGGCCTTTTCACCTGTATTGGGTTGTATTGATAATGCATTGATGTGCTCGAGATTCATCCGGGGCAGCCCTAGCCCAATAAACCGGACACCATACCCGTTAATGATTCCGGAAAAAAAAAGCTACGTTGCGCTCATAAAATTATTTTTTAATTTTCGCACACCGGTTGCCAACGCCGTTCTGCTATATAAGGTATTTTAGCATTCCGCTAAACCTTTTGTAGTTTTTTCGGGTAGCTTACCGGAAAAGGCAGTAATGATTGGTCAGATCGCTCACCCTTTCGCAGTACTTTCAGGGCATCCTGAAGTGGACGTGGAGGGCGGATAGGTGAAGAAACGCTTGCTGGACAGTGTTACACTTCTAACGGTAACTTCGATAAAGCTGGAAGATTCGGTAGACGCACTTAAATATAACCTGCGGGGCATGGCATTCGAATCAGTTAAATTCATTTCCCACGCGAAGCCGCCTAATCTTCCGAAGCATATAGCATTCTGCGAGTGTGAACCAATTGATAGTTTGGAAAGCTATAGTCGATTCATGATGTACCGCCTGAAAGATTTCGTGGATACCCCTTATTGTCTTTCGATTCAGCGAGACGGAGTTATCGTACATCCGAAGAAATGGCAAGACTCTTTTCTTAACTATGATTACATAGGTGCTCCCTGGCCTCTCAGCGAAGCTTTTATCGACCCTTTCGGCAATGCTCAACGTGTAGGCAACGGCGGGTTCAGCCTTAGAAGCAAAAGATTTCTCAATGTTCCAACAGATGCACAGATTCCCTTCTATTCATCAAAAAACGAACTTCATGAAGATGTAATGCAGTGTGTCGAATACCGTCACATTTTCGAGAGATTAGGGCTCGCTTTTGCGCCAATGGAAGTGGCCCGCCATTTCTCTCATGAGATGAAGATTCCCGAAATCAAAGGTCTAAAGCCATTCGGGTTTCATAAATATCGCAAACAAAACCGCTATTACCCACGTTTTCCCGGAAAAATACAAAAATTTTTTAAACGGTATGAATATCCCCCCCAAAAAACCTAAGGTATCCGTCATCATCCCTTGCTACAATCACGGAGCATTCCTAAACGATGCCGTTTCTTCGGTACGAAATCAAACGTTCCAAGATTATGAGATGATTATTATCGATGACGGGTCTGATGATCCGGAGACAATGGGTTTATTCGACAACAACCCTTTCTCGGATGCTACCATTATTCGGACCGCGAATCTTGGACCGTCGTGTGCCCGTAACGCCGGTATTGAAAAGGCCCAAGGGCAATATATACTTCCTCTCGATGCGGATGATATAATTG
>WJJU01000838.1 GCA_014729595.1 Chitinivibrionales bacterium | reverse complement strand
CCTTGTACTTACGGCGCAATCGCTCTTGCGAAGACATCGTTTCGGACGGTGACGAAGCCCGCCGTTCGTCAACATCAATATCCTTGGACTCGTTCGGATGCCGTGCGACGGGCGGTTTCGGGGATACCGCCGGAGTCTTCAGCTCCGTTTTGACCGCCACTTCGGCCGGCGAAACGGGGGAGGGTGGCTCGCTTGAGGGCCGGCTTTTCGTCTCCGCTTTTCGGTGAACCGGGGGAGGCGGCGCCTCAGTGTTTTCCGCCTCGGTATCGGTCAGCCGGGATTGCCGAGGTATGGTTGATTTTTCGGGCACGACCGGTTTCTCGGCGGAGGGTGGGGCCCATACCGTTTGTCCCTCCGATACACCGTGCGCAATCCTCCGCCACGGGCGATACCATACTACAAGAAAGCCAATCAGGAGCAGTATTGATCCCGCCGCAATCCACGACGCCGAGGAGTTCTTGGGTTGACTCCCGCTCCTCCCGGCGCCGATGAGCGGCGGAAGCCGAATCGGTCCGGTGGTCAAGCCGCGCGGACCCGGTGCGCGAAATTCCTTGGGGTTCTCTATAAAAGACTGCAACGCCTGCTCCGGACGCAAGCGGGTTATCGATCGATGGATATTCTCTAACGACGAAACCAATTCGGCGGCGGTACCTATTCGCTTTTCGGGATTTTTGGCCATGCAAGCTTTGCACAGTTCGGCCAATTTCTCGTGAAAGGGATGCCGGTATTGCCTGAGCGGTTTATAGACATTTTCGCCTTTGGCCTGCACGAGGGCGGCAAGCGATTTTTGCGGGAACGGGCTTTCGCCCGCAAGCAGTTCGTAAAGGATAACGCCGAAGGAATAGATATCGGTGCGGGCGTCGATACGATCGCTGTCGAGTTGCTCGGGAGACAAGTACACCAAGGTACCAACCATCTTGCCGGTAGCCGTATGAATGCTGACCTCGGAGGGACGTGCGATGCCGAAATCCATAAGTTTCAGCACACCCTTCGAAGAAATCATGATGTTCTGGGGCTTTAAGTCCCTGTGAATAATCCCCCGATAAACCGATCCATAAATCATGATCTCTTGATTATGCGCATGATCGAGAGCCCGAGCGGTTAGAACCGCTATCGCCGAACATACGGCGGAGGGCAACGGGCCATGGCGACGTATGGTATCCGCCAAGGTTTCGCCGTGTATATATTCCATCTCGAGGTATGGCAGCCCTTGCCAATCCCCCACCCCATGAATCTCGAGTATGTTCGGGTGATGAAGTTTTGCGGTTATTTTGCCTTCAGTCTCAAAGCGCCCTCTTGTTTCCGAGTCCATATTCGGCAGGAGCACTTTGACGGCACGAAACACCTCCAGACGCTCGTTCCAAATTCTATAGACCCGAGCCATGCCGCCTTCACCGACAACATCGACAATCGTACCGGAAGCAAGGGCGACGGGGCCGCCGTCTTCGGGAAGCTCAGAATGGCGATAATAGGGATTTAGCGCCGCTATTTCGGTTTGTTTGAGATAACGCGTGGGGCGAGGAAAATCGTCGCTCGATCCGGGATAATTCGCATAGGGAGTTTCTTCATCGCCGGGACGACCATTGTCAGGAGAGAAATGTTCGTTTGAATCATCTTCTTTATTCATTTCAGAAGCGTAGTTCGTACGCGGCCAGGAGTTCACGGTCGAAATAATCGGCCCCGATTTCCCGCTCCACGCCGAAACGTCCGTACAAAGTGCCGCGGCTGCCTACATCGTACGTTACAGTCCCCGTCGCATCCCATTCATCGACAACCGTCGAACCGCTTTTATCGTCGGAATGACGGATCCCGGCGTCAATGGTCGTGGACAGCAGCCGCTCGATTACGTACCAGGTAAGCCCACCCGAAAAATAGTACTGGGAGAGTGCATAATCACCCTGCGCCAAAGCGCCTTTCCCCGAAAGCCTGGTTTCGAACGGCTTACCCTCAATTACATTATATATTGTGCCGCCGAAAGAATGCCCTTGAAGCTCAACCTCGAACGGCTCGACTACGTAACCCTCCGATGTATCCGATTTTAAAATAAGGGCCATGTTCCGGAAGCGCGAGGCGGTATAGTACCCGGTAAAAGTTGTCGATGTCGGACCGATATCACGGGTGTACTGCCCCGTCCCCCCCAAAACAAGGGATTCATCCTCGTTGTCGGCAATGCTTGCCGGCGCTGATTTCCGCGCTCCGCGAGCGGACGTGAGATGGAAGGTAACTGAGGGAAGTTGATTGGACAGGAAAAAAGACGCCGAACCGGCAACCCTGGTCCTGCGCCGTAGCGACGGCTTGACTAAATCCAACAAATCGCGATAGTGTTCCACATCGCCTTTAAATCCAATTTTTCCATCAAACAGATGCAGTTCCTCACCGACGGCAAATCCCATGCGATTCACGCTCATGTTCTCTTTGCCGTGTGAGGTATAGTTCGGACCAACATGATAATACCGAAATAAGAATATTTCACGGACCCGATTTATGGGAATATTGAGTTTAAAACCGGCATCCCAGGCCGTCGATTTGGCGAATGCCGCCGGCTCGTCGGACAACGGCACGGTGGTCTCGTTGATTTTCAGTATCGCCTCAAAGTCTTCGGGCATTATAAAGTATTCGGCGTCCTCTCCGAATCGTTCTTTCAGGGATTCATCGGAAAATGCTCCACCCGCAACATTTTTTGTAAGGAAACTCAAGGCATAATTACCGAACAAGCTCACGCGGTTTTGCCAAAAACGAATCTCCGCATCGGCCCCCACAACAAGGTTCTCCGACGGAGCTTCCCCGCCGTAGCTAAGCACGCTTGCGGTATCCCCCGAAGACAGAACCGCTTGGGAAT
>WJJU01000837.1 GCA_014729595.1 Chitinivibrionales bacterium | reverse complement strand
GATTTGGGGGGATGCCGACGATGATTTCCACGACAACCTGAATGGAGACAGTGGGGAAAGCGAGAGCCCGGAGGGTTACAACGGCAAATGGGCCGGCTATTATTATTCTCGGAACAATCAACCGTTGGGGGATTGGTATGTGGGATATGCCTGCCACTACATTGCCGATGTAAGTCTGGTTCTTCACTCCACTTTCCCGGACTTTGACATGGCGCTGTACCATTCAAGCATGGAGAACTGGATCAAGAACAACTGGACCACCGGCCACAATTTCAGCGCCGCTGCCGATGCCGTTCCCGTCGGCTCCTATTACAATATCTCGGATCCCAAAGCGGCAATTCGCTCGGCTGCGCGCGGGTCGAACTATTCCTACAGCTCCAACGCGCGCAATGCTTGGAACTACTATAAAGAGTGTGGTTTCCCAACCGCTTCGGGCTCGGGAAGCGCAACAGCCGCTTATTATACCGAACAAATGGTGAAAGAAGCCACCAAGTGGACTGGGGGAGCGATCAAGTATGCGATGAATAGGTATAATCAATGGTAATAAATCGTTAAGGATTCGTGTCGTGTAGAGGAGGGGCTGCATTAGAGCCCCTCCTGTTTGCTATGACGGCGCGATAGGGCGACGTCAATATGCGTCGGGAGCCGACGTGGTGCGTATGTGCTAGTGCCGCTCCATGCCGGCCTTGCGGGCAATTGCGCGGCCAAACAAAAACAGAGCGACGGATACAAAGAAAATCGCCGGCCAAATCAAAGCCGGAACCACCCCGCGCCGGACCGTAATTACAAACCCTGCCAATCCCACCGATAGTGAGGGCAATGCCGGGAAAAGCAGATACCATCGACTGAGCTTTTTGTTTCTCCGCAAAGCCCACAAAAAACCGTAGACCCCCGGAAGCGCAAGGGCCGGAATTAATGGCGCAATGAGAGACTCCAGTAGCGCAACAACCCAAAAATATACCGGCACTAAACCGGCTGCAAAGGCAAAGAGTGCCCCAAAAAGAAAGCGCAGCCCGGCGACGATGGTGGTGCGGTTCATTGTCGTGTGCTTTGTTTAAGGCTCGATCTGTCATGCTAGGGCGGATAGAAATTAATTCACGGTCGCTCAGTTTGTCACCGCGATACCTCCTAAGCGACAGCCGCATACCCTCGGGCTACCGTCGGGCAAGACTTCAGGGTATCAAGCGGACGGGGCTGAAGGGAGCCCGGCTCGGCTCACGGGCGGGAGGGGGCGTTGCTTCGGGCTTCGTATCGTCGCTTGCCGGAAAAGCGATTTGTTCATCGGTTTTTTCGGCGACAACCGGAACCCAAATGCGCATCCCCGCATGCAGGCGCGCCAAGTCAAGATTTCTATTGTGCTTTTTGAGAAGCCAGAGCGGAATGTCGCCCTCCTCGTTACATATCTCCCAAATGGTCTCGCCCCGTTTTATCGTATGGGGTTTGAGTTCCGAAACACGGTATTGACTGTAGAAATCCTCTTCGAGTCCCAGATGATATTCGAGGCGTCTTTGTTTGAAACGTTCAATTTTGTCGGGGTCGGAAACGATTGAAATATGTTGGCCGAGACGAATACCGGACCTGCGGCCCATCCGATTGAGCCTGCGCACGCGGTAAGTTGGAATGTCGAGCCATTCGCCGTAGTGCCCGATGGTTTCATTTACCGACACTATAATAGAGGCGTTGCCCCCGGACGGAGAGACCGATACCGCCAAGTCGTATATGGATGCATCAAAACGTGCAAACGTGGGAGAAACGGCCGATGACGGCGTTTCCGGAATCGTGTCGGCCGCTTTCATGGCAATGGCCTTGAGGGTATCGGGAAGCTCTTCGGGGGGTAGACTGTCAGTGTGGACCACCTCGACGGTCTCGGGTTCAGCCGCGACGACGGGAGGTTCAGGTTTTTGAGTGACCGGCTTGGGTTTCGTGGGTTTGCTTGCTGTGGCCACGGTTGTTTTTCGCGGCTCGACTCCGGGCACACGGAGTACCTGACCGGCGTAGATTCGGTTTAACCTGCTTATATTGTTCTCTAGGGCGATGGCCGAGACGGTAACATCCAGTCTACGGGCGATGGCGTAGAGATTGTCGCCGCGTCGCACCCGATAATAACGGGGTTTTGGCGGGGTGGTAAGCTTAAGAGAATCGGGAATGGATTCGATGGCGGTATGAGCATCGGCAACCGTAAGAGTAACCGGAATTCGCAAGCGGGTACCGCGGGGGATCGGCTTGTTATGCTGGAATACGACGGGGCGTAGAGCGGGATTGAGCGTTTTTAACGTTTGAAGCGGTATTTTCAGGTGGTCCGCAAGTGTCGTCGGGGTTATGTAATGGCTCAGCGTTGTGGTGTTGTATTGAATCGGTGGGGCGTAGGTAACGACCGAGAAGTACTTTTCGGGTTCCATGGCAATTTCGCAGGCGGCAAGAAAACAACTATAAAAGTTTTTGGAAGCGAAGCGGAATGAGCGGCTGCTGTGTCTCTGAATGATATCGGCAATATCGCGGGAACCGCAGGCGGCGACGGCGCGTTTCATTCCATTGAGGCCGTGATTGTATGCGGTGATTGCCAGCGGCCAGGATTTGAGGGCCGTATAG
>WJJU01000836.1 GCA_014729595.1 Chitinivibrionales bacterium | reverse complement strand
TTTACGGTGGAAGGAATACTTGCGAAGACTCTCAGAAGTCGCATGTGATTTTTTATCGACGAGAGTGAACCGACCGAGCCGATGAGAAGCTCACTGTTATCTACAAGTCGCTTTTCGGTGGGAAGTTCAACCGAAGAGTACCTTTGAACATCTATCCCATTTACCATTACTTTTACTTTTTTTTCCGGCAATCCCCAACGTTTGCAGGCATGATGTGCCAATCCCGACGATGGAACTACAAGGAAGGAGACATTGCGCAGAAACAACCTTCGCATGAGCAGCCTACGCAGCTTCTCCTTTTCGGCTTCTTCTATCGTCCACCCATGCTGGGCATGAATGTGGCTGCATTTTTTGTAAAGGGCATTTGCCGTAACGCACTCGAAACTTCCCCAATTATTGGTGATGAGAAGATCGGGGTTGTGTCGTCTAAGAAGCGACAAATAGAAATTAACCGCATGAATGAATCGTCGCGGAGGAAGTTCTTGCCTGAGGAACATGACATGCTTACCGGGCCTGATTCTCGATCCAACGCTGTAATCCCCGTTGGCCGAGAGAATCGCGTGGCTGTATCGATCGCCGAAGTGATTTATGATTCTGCAGGTTAGTGTCTCCACTCCGCCGACACTAAAGCTTGGGAATACATGCAATACTTTGCATTTCCGCATGCTCTTGGTCTCCCTATCCCGGTAAATCATCTTTTATGAAATGTCGTATTGCGTATGGATAAATGACCCTTCGTCTCCTCTTTGAGGAGCCCACTTCATGGTTTGGGTCCGGCCGAATGCATGATAATATACTATGTGTCTGCAGGGTCTTGACGCTGCGGCTGGGGGCGAAAAAGCCCATTATAAGGCTTTTCGCTTTTCTCGAGTACTACCGGACCGGATTACATCCCGGAAACGGATATTTGCTAAATAATAATAATTTGGTGAGAGAATGAAAATGGTTGCTGATAAGCTGATTCAAGGGCTGTGGCAATCATTGCCCGGAGCAAGGGAATACTCCCGTCGGTTACCCCTTCGTCACCGTCGGTTCTTCCGTCGCTGATTGTTCTTCCATGGCCGACTGTTCTTCTGCGACGTCCGCTCTCTCCTCCGAAATAATCACGTGATAGGCATTCGCAACCGCCAGCCAGGCCCAGAGAAACTCTGAAAACGGATGATTAAGAAAAGTCAAAGGCAGCATCATACCCATAATGGTACATCCCATAGCCATGCACAAGTTGGCGTCCGCCGTCCACCCGCGTAATCTAGTTTGAGCCGAAAGTAGGAGCATTCGATAGATAGTGCCGATGCAGATAATCAAGTATAAAAGCAACCCGGGGAATCCGGTCTCGGCCGCAAGCTTGAGATAAGCGTTATGCGGCTCGTGCGCAGTGTCTACGTAATCTTTAACAATGTAAAGCCAACAGTCAGGCCCTACACCTTTAAGCGGGTAATCAAGCGCCGCTCTCGCCGCCGCCTTCATGAGCATGAGCCTACCGGCCGCCGACTCCTCCGTTTGCTCCTCTAACGAAAATTCGATCGTGCTCATACGATCAAAGAAGGTCTCGGGTAAAAATTGATATCCAATGAATATAACGAAAACAATGACCAAAAAATCACGAATGCGCTTTTTGGAAACCATCGCAAGGTAAAATATCATCAATCCAATAAGCCCTATGGCGGCGCCTCGTGAATTGGAGAATACAATGGCCGCTAATGTAAGAAAAAGCATGGCGGCAAAGAATAACCGGACAATTTTCCCGGCTTTGCCCTTATACGTAAAGGCAAACAACACCAACATTGGTACAATTGCGGTAGCCCCGGCCATAAAATCATTATTATCTGACATTTGGCCACCCTTTATTCTCATGTCCGAGGTAACACCGGACGTCAAACCTTTAACGCCTCCTTGTGAGGACCAAATACCGACGGACAGGGTTAAAGCCAGCACAACAATGTAAACGCTTCGTCTGTCGCGCAACCCCGATGATATGAGCATAAGAGGTAAAAGGTATTTGAGAATTTCGATTAAATGTTCTTTGGCCGCATATCTGAAAGGCGACAGTACCGATACCAAGACGAGCCACAGTACCAGGGGTACGAAAAGCTTCAGCAGATAATTCATTCTCGGCCTGAAGCGACCGGCAAACAGTGATACGGCGTATGAAAACAGCAATACGACAAAAACAAACTGGGCCGCGGGAAGCGCTCCGGCTCTGTAG
>WJJU01000835.1 GCA_014729595.1 Chitinivibrionales bacterium | reverse complement strand
CCCTTGGGCGTGATACCGTTTGGGTGCGTCCGTATGCCGTAGGGGCGTTTGCGGCGGGGGGCGATGTTGCCGGGTATGGTGTGCTTCAGGGCGAAGTTCTCGCAAAAACACCGGTATTGGAGGCATTCGTTCAGTACTCGACATACACCTGCGATACGCTCGAGGAAAGAGCCCCCGGCCGTGTCGAATATGAGCGATTTTTCTCCCGCCACAACGAACATATCTCGGGTGCGTTTGACTTTGGGATGAATCTGGTCCAGTCGTACGTGATGTTCAATTTCAAGAGCTTAACGTTGTCCGTCGGGCGCAAAAAAACCCGCTGGGGTCCGGGATATGCGGGAACCCTTGGGCTTTCGGGGGCCGGCTTTGCACCTTTTTCGTTTTACAACGGGCGCGTGATGTTGGGCGACCGGATCGCCTTTTCGTTCATGTTGAGCGGCTTGGATGATCATGAATGGTTCAAGGCGGAGGCCGGGTACGATACACTCCTCGCAAAGCAAATCGAGGATTCCCCCCGCTATGGCGCCGGCCATCGTCTCGATGTCGCGATAGGTGATCATGTACAAATCGGAATCTATGAGTTCGCGGACTTTTTCGGCAATAAGGACATCGCCCGATACGCAAGCCCGCTCCAGTTATACTATGTCGCGCAGAATACCGGAAGTTCGGAAGTGAACCTTCTTGGTGGGTGTGATATCAACGTAATATTCAGCCCGTTTCGCGTGTATGCCGACTTTGTTAACGATGACATTACGGTATTCGACGAATCAGGTAATCCCAATAAGTTCGGTTTGCAGCTTGGCGCGATGTTTTACGGCAACGGGTGTCTCAAGCAATGCGGGGTCGAATACACTCATGTAGCGCGATACGTGTACGGAAACGCGCGCCCACTCAGCCGTCACGGTTACTGGGGCGAGTCGAGGGGGTGGCCGTGGGGAAACGATCAGGATCTGTTCCTCATTCACGGCATGTTCTCATTCAACCCCCGCCTACATTCCCGCTTTGAGCTGGAGTATAGACTTGACGGTGAAGGAAGCATCCGTGACGACTGGAATGATGACGGTAGGCCGGACCTGGACGTGCAATCCTATTTTCCCCCCAACGCTCGCAAAATAGCTGCCGCGACTCTTAGTGCCACCTTTGCCCTCAGACCCTGGTTACGAATCGATGCAACCTACAGGCCTTGGTGGGAAAGCGGTAAGGGGGTGGGGAATGAGTTCTATGGGTATGTGACGGTGGCGTTTCCGGGGATGGTGCTGTGGGGGGAGTAGAAGGTTTACGTGGTAGCTTTATTGCAGCTCGTCTTTCTTCGGTTTGGCCAGGACAATTGCTGTTGAGAATACCTTTACGACGAACAACAAGGTCGCTTAGTCACTCGAAGAGCTCATTATTATTTGGTGGTCGCTAACGCTGGTAGCGTCCCCCCTCGAATGTACGGTTCGACGCCGTCGGGGTGGTTCTATGGGGGGCGCACCCCGCGGAAACAGAGACTAGTTGATTAGTTATCCCCGTCCACCCCCCCCCGTGCAGTCTTCATTTTAGTAACTCCTTTTTGTTTGTTTCCGTCTTTGAACAAGACGGTATTGTACCGTCTCAGACAACGTCTGAAAATAGTCTTCCGTTACTCCATCAATTTCATTACTACCACTCCTCTCACCGTTGTTGTAGCATCCTTCTCCCATCGTCATTTGAGATCCATCAAGTGGTTCAATTTGACTTGAGGTACCAAAACGCAAGAAGTGTAATGGATTATCTCCCTTTGCAACCTCACTAGCGGACGGTGCGAAAATCATCACAGTTTCAATTGGCCGTACATCGCAAGCGAAAAAGCGGGGTCGAACCGGCGGAAGGCATCTTGAGATGCCCCCTGGTTCGACCCCGTGTTACTTTCCGGCTAGCGGAAACGCGGATGCAGGGGGCTGCTTTTATCGAGTTTATCACAGATACGTATTCTCATGATATAGATTCCGGCGCTCAGACCATTCAGGTCAATAGTTGTCGAGTAATACCCCGGAGCGGCTGTGGTGCTGAACATCGGGGCAGAGCGGCGACCATTGAGAGCGTACAGGAGCACCTTCACTTGCTGCGGCTGACTGCCGGATACCCGCGGCACTCCGTATTTCACCAGCACCTGATTACCGCCTCGGCCCACCGGCGCGATATCAGCATAAGCCGCACCCGGATACCGCGATACTCTTGGATCGTTGACAGCAACGTTGCGCCCCAGAAACCTGAACATTCCGTGCGGAACAGACCAGTCGGAAGAATCGGTCATTCCCATGTATTCCGCAACCATGCCAACCCGCCAGTACAATGGCTGATCGACCGGCAACGTCTGAAGGTTCGCAACATCCTCCAGGACGCACTGCTGCTCATTCAGTCTCGGCGCCCGGCAAACCAGTGCATTCGGACCGAAGGTAGTGTCTGTGGCAATCTGCAGGCGGTAGTGAAGCGTCAATCCTTCCGGTAAGCTATCGGCGGGAATGCCCGACCATCTGAGCAGGCCATTGCTGCCCAGCGCCGCACCCGTGTCGGTCAAAATTACCGGACCGTCGTTTTCTTCCTCGGCCGCTCCGCTGCCTACATCAATCGTCCAGTTGTGCTGTTGGGTCATGGTTTCATGTGCTGCTGTCACCGATACCGTTACAATCCGGTCCTGATACTGATCTGCGTTGAACGTATACGATGATTCAGTATGCCCGATTGGCTCCCCGTCGATCATCCATGTCAGCGATACTCCCGATACAGTTGTCAGGGAGAGTCCCAGGATATCATTTGGCGAAACGGACAGATATGTTTCCTGGGGATAGGTAGTGAGAATAGGCCCATCGGTTTCACCGGGCCCGCCCTCTCCGCTCAAATGAAATGTCCAGGAATGCATTGCCGTGTCCCCAGTCGCATCCTCCACAATGAGCAGCACCGAGTGGCTTCCACCCGCAAGGTTTCCGGTTGGCAGCGCAAGCTGTGTCTGTGACGGCGAATTCCGCACCTGGCCATCCACGCTCCAGAATGCAACCCATGCATCATTGTCACTGTCGGTAATTTGGACTGAAAATGAGAGTGTATCTCCGCGCTGTACGTCCGAACCGAAACTCGCTGGTTGCGCGTTACTTATAACCGGCGCATGATATGGGCGATTTTCGCGCCCGATAGACTGCTCCGGATAATATTTCTCATAGCCGCTTCCGGTGCATGCGCCTATTTTCCACTGGTTCGTTTCCGAATCAAGGTATGCATGGTACGGAAAGCCCTCATCGCCGGCGTTATTCGGGTCCGGCCCGACTACTTTGGCCCCGTAGTAAGGCGTCCATTCATTACTGTTTTTTATTGTGATCGTGTCTGTGCAGGCAATCCAGGGAGTATAATCCAGGACCGTATCGGCATCGGGATCGAGATCATCGAACTGCTTCAGGGGCAGCTTGTACACAAGCAGATAATTAAACTCGTAGAGTGCATTCTTTTCCAGGGAAGGTATGTCGACCTCGCCGTGGATATCCACTTGGCTGCTGAAAAATTCATCGCCAATGACCAGAATGGCGTCATCGGGCATGGTGTTTCCGGTCAGATCAACCATTGAAACCAATCTCGAAGGAACCGGCTGATTTCCATCGCTGTATCCGAGCTTAATCAGCGCCCAGTCATCCAGAGACATTCCGGCAGGACCGGTTATTTCGATTGCAATGTTCGCCCGGCTGGAGTATGCCTTAT
>WJJU01000834.1 GCA_014729595.1 Chitinivibrionales bacterium | reverse complement strand
GTAAGCACCTCCGCCGCTTCATCGGCGGAAAGGTCCGTATGAACCAAATCTTTGAGCCAACTATATGCGAATTTCATAAGTACTACCGGACCATTGGTTTTGAGTGAAGTAGGTGCGCGACAGGCTTGGTACGGCGGTTTGTACGACCCTCAAAACTGCCGTAAAAATCGCATATCGTTTTCGTAGAACAACCTGATGTCGTCGATTCCATATTTGAGCAACGCGAGGCGATCTATCCCAAGCCCGAATGCGAAACCCGTGTATTTGTCGCCGACAACACCGCCGGCGGCAAGCACGTTGGGATGCACCATCCCCGCCCCCAGTACCTCCAGCCATCCGCTATGCTTACAGACACTGCACCCTTCACCTTTACACAAGAAGCATTTGATGTCTATTTCTATGCTTGGCTCGGTAAACGGGAAAAAACTGGGTCGAATTTTGATGGCGGTATCTTCGTCGAAAAAACGACGAGCAAAGCCGAGAAGCGTTCCCTTGAGATCGGCCATACTCACGTTTTCGTCGACATACAACCCCTCGATTTGTCCGAACAGACAATAGCTCCTCGCATTGATCTCTTCATTGCGATACACGCGTCCCGGCATGATGCACCGAATAGGCGGTTCCCCTTTCTCCATCACCCGTATCTGTACCGGTGAGGTATGAGTCCGCAACAGCGCCGCATCGGATATAAAGAAGGTGTCTTGCATGTCCCGCGCCGGATGATGCGGGGGGAAATTCAAAGCGGTAAAGTTATAATATTCCGTCTCCGCCTCGGGACCCTCGGCGATTTCGAATCCCATACTCACAAAAATATCGCAGATTTCCTGCTGCATTTTTGAGAGTGGATGGATACTCCCGGAGGGGATCGGTAGGCCGGGAAGGGTGGGGTCGAAAGAACGATCACGCTGTTCCATGCCGGCCGTTTTCCAGGGTGCAGCCTTGAACCGCTCCTCAACTTCGGCACGAAGCTGATTGGCACGTGCGCCAAAGGTGCGTCGATGGTCTTCGGGAAGATCCTTGAGACTTTTGAGCAATGACCGCAACAGCCCTTTTTTGCCCAAGTACTTTATCCGAAATGCCTCCGCTTGAGCATCATCGCTAATGTGCTCCAGCTCAAGATTGACCTCGGCGGTCAGCTTTTCCAACTCTTCGATCGAAGTGTAGTTTTGATCGCCCATGCGCCCTGCAATTCATCCCTGCCTTTTGCCGCGAAGCACCGCCGGCGTATGCCGTACGGCACACGCCCAAGAATCGCTGTTCATGAACGGCAGGAAAAGTTTTTATCTTTTTACGGTTGATTGGCGGCGGTCGACACCCGCGTTTACGATGCTACCTCCGTGACGATTCTGGCAAAGGAATTAGGTTCATTGACCGCCAAGTTCGCCAGCATTTTCCGATCAACCTCAATTCCCTTCTTTTTGAGCCCGTTGATCAGTTTCGCGTACGTAGTCCCGTTAAGCCGGGCCGCGGCGTTGATCCGCAAAATCCACAGCGAACGGAAATCCCGCTTTTTACGGCGCCTGTCGCGATACGCATAGGTCCCCGACTTCCAATACGCGTCGGTAGCGGTACGGATACAATTCTTTCGTTTTCCAAAATACCCGGCGTTTGCCGAGATGATTTTTTTCCTCCGCGCCCGGGAGGCAACACGTGTCTTTGCCCGCGGCATTGCTCTGCTCCTTTTCCGTTACCCGACCATCATCGACTTGATCTTGTTTTCTTGTGTTGAATCGACCAAAGTGTTCTGACGCAAAGTGCGCTTGCGCTTTCTGCTCTTCTTGGTCAGGATATGACTCTTGTAGGCCCTCTTTCGCTTAAGATGACCGTCCGCGGTAGTTCTAAACCGCTTTTTCACCGAACTCCTAGATTTCATCTTCGGCATGATGCTCTCCCGGCGAGATGAATTATATCAACGACACTATATTTATCCGTCAAAATTTATCCGTCAAATAGGGAAGCTTATTCGGATAGTTCTTCTTCCGGCGCTTTTTCGCCCGCTTCCTGACGCTTACGTTCTTGCTCGATTTTTCGCTGGTACTGCTTGACTTTGGCCTTGTCGGGTACGAACATCGATACCATGTTCCGACCTTCGCGTTTGTTCCTCTGCTCAGATGCCGCGATATCCGAAAGGTCCTCCTCAAGCTGGTTGAGCAATCGTTCCCCAAACTCCAGGTGTGTAATTTCACGCCCCCTGAAGACGACCGTAGCTTTGACTCTGTCTCCCTTTAGCAGGAAATCACGCGCATGCTTCATTTTGAACTGGTAGTCGTGACTGGCCGTTTTGGGATGAAGCTTTATCTCTTTGAGATGAACGATATGCTGCTTCTTTTTGGCCTCTTTGGCCTTCTTGGATTTCTCGTATTTGTATTTGCCGTAATCCATGACACGGCAGACGGGCGGGTCGGCATTCGGTGCCACTTCCACAAGATCGAGCCCGGCATCTTCCGCCATTCGCAAGGCTTCCTGAGTATTGACAACTCCGACCATGTTTCCCTCGGCGTCGATTGCCCGCACTTTGGGGACGCGGATCATGCGGTTCCTGCGTGTCCGGTCTTCTTCCCTTTTAGCCCGAAATCTGTTGATATGCGCCTCCTTGATAATTGTTATTCATAGTCGGTGGTACGGGACGCAATACGCGCACGAAGCTCGTCAATGACACGGTCGATTGTATACGAGCCCAAATCGCCTTTGCCGTGAAGCCGTAGCGAAACGGTTCCGGCTTCGGCTTCTTTTTCTCCCACCACCGCCATGTAAGGAATCTTGTTGACCTCAGCATCGCGAATTTTATACCCGATTTTTTCTGTTCTGTCATCAAGCCGGACTCGAAGCCCCGCCCGACGCAGCCGCGAGACAACGGTTTGACCGTAGTCGATGAATCGATCAGATATCGGTAACACCCGAAGGTGAACCGGCGATAACCATAAAGGAAGAAATCCCGCATAGTGCTCAATCAAGATGCCGATGAAACGCTCCATCGAACCCATCAGGGCACGATGAATCATTACCGGCCGCTTGCGCCGTCCGTCGGCGTCGGTATACACCAAATCAAACCGCTCCGGCATACTGAAATCAAGTTGAATCGTTCCGCACTGCCAGCTTCGCTTTAAACAGTCCTTGATATGAAAGTCAATTTTAGGACCATAAAATGCACCGTCGCCGGGATTAAGCTGATAGGTGATCTTTTTGTGCTCCAAGACGCTCTTGAGCGCATCTTCGGCCCGATCCCAGATCTCCTCGGTTCCTATATATTGCTCCGGCCGTGTGGAAAGCTCAATATGGTAATCTTCAAAACCAAATACACGATATATGTCGATCACGAAATCCATGACCCGCGAAAGCTCATCCTCAATCTGCTCCGGAGTACAGAATATATGCGCATCGTCCTGCGTGAACTGCCGGACGCGAAACAGGCCGTGTAAAACACTGGCCTTTTCGTGCCGATGCACAAGACCAAATTCGAAATTTCGGATGGGGAGTTCGCGATATGAATGACTACTGCTTTTGTACACCAATAGTCCGCCGGGGCAATTCATCGGCTTGACGGCGTGAGTCACCTCGTCGATTTCGGTGAAATACATGTTGTCGCGATATTTGTCCCAATGACCACTTTGACGCCACAACTCCTCGTTGAGAATCACCGGAGTCCTAATCTCGTGATAACCGGCCTCTATATGGCGTCGGCGACTATAATCGGCGACCTCGTTGTAGAGAATCATTCCATTCGGATGCCAGAAAGGAAAACCGGCCCCCTCCTTATGGAAGGAGAACAGGTCAAGTTCTCGTCCCAGTTTGCGATGATCACGCTTTTTCGCTTCTTCCAGAAGCACCAGATACTCTTCAAGCATGCTCTGCTTAGGAAACGATATCGCGTAGATTCGCTGGAGCATGCGGTTGTCTTCGTTTCCCCGCCAATAGGCTCCCGACGAACTGAGGACTTTTATGGCTTTGACATAGCCCGTGTTCGGCAGATGCGGGCCGCGACACAAGTCACGCCACTCTCCCTGAGCATATATCGACGGTTCCCCCTGGATATCGGCGAGAAGCTCCAACTTGTATGGCTCATTCTTCTCTTTAAAATAGGCGCGCGCCTCGTCGGAAGAGACTCTCACACGCTCAATCGGTGTCTTACGGGATGCAATCTCTTTGGCGCGCTTTTCAATCGCCTGCAAGTCGTCCGGCGTGAACGGCTCCGCGACATCAAAATCATAATAAAACCCCTCCTCTATAGAAGGGCCTATTGCAATTTTGGCATCGGGGAAAAGCTCCTGCACCGCTTGAGCCAGAATATGCGATGAAGAATGCCAAAACACCGCCTTGCCTTTAGGCGAATCGAACGTGATGATTCCGACGGTATCGCCTTCCGACAACCGCATTGATAGATCGACCGGTACGCCGTTCACTTCCGCCGCCAAAGCAGCCTTGGCCAAACCGGGTCCAATCGACTTCGCTACATCACGTGCTGAAGCGCCTTCGGGCAGGCTGATCGCCTTCCCGTCAGGTAATGATATATTCATGTCGAGCTTCTTTGCTGTCCGCGATCAATACGGGAGAACTCTCAGGCACAATTTACGTGCCCCGCATATCCTCTGTTTCGTGTATTCGCAGCGCGGTAATTGTACCACGCCGTGCCCCGGGGTAAGAGGTGAACCGAGGGACATGTCGGCAACAAAGCGTTCATTCAGAATAGCGGTGCCGCCACTCACGACGACTACTCCGGGTTCCTCAGTGACCATCATAGGCGAAGAGGCCGTAGAGAGCGCTACACTAAACAAACACTAGTATACAATAATAAAGCCGGTAGAGATATTCCCAACCGATTTTTTTTGCTCGATGCTTGTATGGTGGGCGATACTGGACTCGAACCAGTGACCTCTTGCATGTCAAGCAAGCACTCTAACCACCTGAGCTAATCGCCCCCGAAAGACACTACAAAATATGTTGGCAGGAGTGGTTATGTCAATAGTTTGGGGCCGACGGTTCTGAAAACACCTCATCTTCGGTATGATCGGTTCCAAGGCATGCTTGCGGATCAATGTCTTATGCAAGGGTTATTTGCGCACGCCCCGCGCGCTTCGATTCATAGAGCGCTTCGTCGGTTCGTTTGACTATCGAATCGGCGTCATCCTCGCTGGATGCTTCGGAAATGCCCACCGAAAGAGTAGTGCGCCCGTATTTCAACGCTCCAAACTGCTTCTGGATTCGTTCGGCGGCGATGCGGGCATGCGTTTTATCGGTCTCGGGGAGAATAACCACGAATTCATCGCCACCGTACCGAAACGCGGTATCCACGTCGCGGCGAATACACGCCTTTATCACC
>WJJU01000833.1 GCA_014729595.1 Chitinivibrionales bacterium | reverse complement strand
GGGGCGGTGCTGAATCGTTGGGAGGTAAAAGAGACCGCGGACGGCGGCAGGACGGTGATCAGTAATGGGGGATCCGAGCGGCAGACCGCGACCAATGACGGTGTTGTTCTTTCGTGGGACGGCCGACTGCCGGAAACACGGGATTATGCGCCCGAAGGCGTCTACCGCTTCAGGGTTGCCGACAACGGCGGAAATCCCTGGATGTACCTATATAATGAAGGGAAAGTCACGGGGGTCAATTCCATAGCCGGAGCCACCGAGCTTAATGTAAGTGGAAAGGCCGTTCCCTTGTCCGCGGTCCTGGGGGTATCGCTCTCTTCGAGGGATGCGGCATGAGGCAGGGGTCACGGTTCGGGACCGGAAGAGAATTATCGTCCTCGGAAACGGGCGGTCGCCGGTGCCGGCGCGAATCAGCCGGGCGTTTGGGCTTTTCTTGAGGGTAAGGTAGACGGTGTATGATTTTCGGGGCGCGCAAAAACGCGGCTCAAGAATCGGGAAATCGATGTGACGCCCGAAGTGATGAAGAAACTTGATAAGGCGGTCTACGGAGCCCACAAGAAGGGGGCGCGGAAATCGCCGGTGCCGCTTTCGGATTCGGCGTTTATTGTTAATGTACGGAACCGGACGGTGGTCACCGCCATGGACGGAGAGAGTGTCAGGGAGAGAGTATTTACCAACATCGTTAGTACGGTAATTGCGGAGTAAGCATCGGCCGGCCCGCCGCGCTCGTGGCGGCGGGGCTCAGGGGGGTGTCTCGAAAGTGGAAACATGGTTTCGGGATGCAATCTTAGTGCCGCTGATTGACCGAGGCGACGTCGACCCGCGAGTACCGTCGGGAATACGAGGAGGATCTCATGGTTAGATCTCTCTATGCCGGCATTAGTGGTCTCCGAAACCATCAGGTGGCCTTGGATGTAACCGGTAACAACATTTCTAATGTAAACACTACCGGCTTCAAGGCCGGCCGGGTAACTTTTGAGGAGTCTATGGCGCAACTGCTCAAGGGCGCCACCCGACCGCCCGGCAATGCCGGTGGAACCAATCCGATGCAGGTGGGCTTAGGTATGTCGGTCGGATCGATCGACAGTATCATGACCCAAGGTAACATGCAGTCTACCGGCCAGATAACGGATCTTGCGCTCGAGGGAAGGGGCTACTTTGTCTACTCGAGCGGTGAGGGGCGTTTCTTCAGTCGTAACGGCGCGTTGCAGCTCGACGCCACCGGAAGGTTGGTGTCACCTACCAACGGCTTTGCCCTTCAGGGCATGACGGCCGCGTCTGACGGTACGTATCCGGCCGGTTCGAGGATTGGCGATATTAGGATACCTTTCGGCGAAAAGGCTCCCGCCCAAGAGACGACTGAAGTCCGTTATCAGTCAAACCTCGACTCGGATTCGGAGGGGCAGGGGACGATCATGCATACCAATCGCTTTTTGGCGGCCGCCGAATCGACTGATCGCTTAACCTGGCTGTTCGACGAAAACGGGAATGACTTGGGTATACGTGCCGGTGATGTTATTACGATTGGTGTCAGCGATCCTTTGGGAGTCGTACCCCCGCAAAGTGCGGATCTTGTTGTCGGTTCGGATCCCGGTCAGATCAACAGCCTTCAGCAACTGGCGACGGCGGTGACCAGTGTAATTGGAAATGTCGTCGGTGGCGCCGGCGCAACCGTCACGGCCGACGGACGTCTGGAGATAGACATGGGTGCGGCCAGCGGCGATGTTTCTCAGCTATCGATTACAACCAACCGGCCCGGCTCAAACTCATTTGTTTCGAACCTCTTTTCGTTTCCCGCGCTCTTGGAGGCTGGGGAGCCTCCCTATACGTCCGCCGGCGCCGCGCGCGCCCCGGCCACACGTAACGATGTGTTGGACAATCTCTACGATGCCGCGGGGAATCCGATGGGGCAGGGACAAGGACTCGAGGCCGGCGACGTCATCACGATTAACGGGGCCGTAGGCGGTAGTACCGTTAATCACCCGCCTATCACTTATGATCCGACCATGACTATGGATGAGTTCATGCTCGAGCTGCAGAATGCCTTTCGCCTTCCAGAGCGCGACGGGACACCGCAGAACAATCTATCGGTAGACCTCAACTTGGAATCAACCGGCGACAGCCGTATCCCGTTCGGCGCGGTAGTTATACGAGGCCAGCCCGAAACGGCTTTTGCTCTCGAGGATGTCAGCGTCAACGCCACCGACAGCGACAACGACGGTATCGCCCCAAACCGCTTTATCGCCAATATGGTCACCACCGACGTGCAGGAGGCGCGCGATACCGCGGTTCATTCCACTTCGATCGTGGTGTACGATGAATCCGGTGACGCTCACACTATGACCACGACATTCACCCATTCGGGTGATCCGGGAGTCTGGTTGTGGGAAATCAGTATGGAAGGTGGTGAGGAGATACTTGGCGGCAATCAGGGGCGGATAACGTTCGGGCAGGACGGGACGCCGTCTTCATTCACCTTCGATGACGGCACAACGGGATTTCGTTTCAACCCGATGAATGGATCGAACGACGTCACGATTTCGCTTGATGTTGGTTCGCCGGGCTCGCTTCAGGGTATCACACAGTTCCGCGCTCCGACTACGACGGCTGCTGCGGGGCAAGACGGCTATGCGATGGGCAAGCTCGAAGAGATTTCAATCGATGAGTTCGGCGAAGTGAGCGGATTGTACTCCAACGGGGTGAATAAATCCCTGGCGCGGATCTATGTGGCCGAGTTCAACAATGCGGCCGGCCTGCTGAAAAGAGGTGACAGCATGTATGCGGTGTCCAATAATTCCGGGGAAGCGGTTCTTCGCCGTCCGGGAGTCGGGGCGCCGACAAAGCTCAAGCCGGGAGCGTTGGAAATGTCCAATGTCGAGTTGGCTACCGAGTTCACGAACATGATTACTACCCAGCGCGGGTATCAGGCAAATGCACGGGTAATCACGACTAGCGATTCGTTGCTCCAGGAACTGGTGCAGCTGGTTCGGTAGTCTTCGGTGGGTAACGGCTGAGATCGGCGGCGGCATGGGGGCTAGAGCGCGCTCATGCCGTTCGCTTTAGAGCCGCTTTCAAAATGAGCTACGTCGGGGAAGCCCGAGCGCGAAGGCACGGATGTGATCCCGCAGAGCGGAACTACGAGGCATAGCCTCGGTGATATGGTGAAGAGATCCAACGAAACGGACAAGTCATCGCGGTTGGCCTGAGTGGCTGCTCATTTCAAAAGCGGCCCTTAAGGCGCCGGGGCGTAGAGACATAAGGATTGACCAAGTCGTGCCATTATGATACAGTTGATTTAAGACCCGGCTAAATAAGGAGTTACACGAATCATGATAGCGCTTCAGCGGCTCAACGGCGCCTCGTTTGTGCTCAATGTGGATCTTATCGAGACGCTGGAGGCGACGCCCGACACGGTGATCACGCTGATTAACGGCAAAAAAATCATAGTGAGAAACGGGCTCGAAGACGTCGTTCGTAAAGTGGTTAAGTACAAACAGTTGTGCAATCAGTCCATCACGGTTCTTCAGCGTACCGACGAAGACAAGGCTTCCACCGCAACTGAGCCGGGGGAGTAAGGGAGATACGAATAGATGGATATCGCCACCCTTATAGGCCTTATCGGCGTTGTCATAACGCTGATTTTCGGGATGGGCCCGACGCGGCTGTTGTCGTTTTTCGATCTGAACTCGATCTTTATCGTGGTTGGTGGGTCAATTGCGGCTTTATTTACCGCTTTTCCTCTTACTCGAATTTTCATGACGTTGGGAGTTGTGAAAAACGTTTTTTTTGCGCAAAAAATCACGCCCGGCGATACGATAAAGCAGTTAGTCGATTTTGCCGAACAAGCGAGGCGTGAGGGAATTTTGGCTCTGGAGGCGCGGGCGCAAGAGATAGAGGATGAGTTTCTCAAAAAGGGGATTCAGCTTGCCGTTGACGGTACGGAGCCGGAGTTGATCAAGGACATTCTCAGTACCGAGATCGCTTTTCAGGAATTGCGTCACGAGAAAGGCGCCAAACTCTTCGATTTTGCCGGAACCATCGCACCGGCATTCGGTATGATCGGTACGCTGGTCGGGTTGGTGTTGATGTTGGGGAATATGAGTGATGTCGAAAGTATCGGGCCCAACATGGCCGTGGCTCTCATTACGACGCTGTATGGGGCAATTATTGCCAATGGGATCTGCATTCCAATTACGGAGAAACTCAAGGGGTACTCGGCCGAAGAGACGATGATCAAGGAGCTGATGCTCGAGGGAATTATGTCGTTACAGTCGGGAGACAATCCACGCATCGTGGAACAGAAGCTAACCGCTTTTATCGAGCCCGCCCTGCGATCGTCGGCTACGAAAGAACGTAAAGGCGAATAGTTCGGGCGCTCGATGAGGGGCATGATATGGCGGCGCGGAAGAAAAAGAAAGACGAAGAAAACAAGGGTGCTCCGGCTTACATGACCACCTGGGGCGACATGTGCACGCTGTTGCTTTG
>WJJU01000078.1 GCA_014729595.1 Chitinivibrionales bacterium | reverse complement strand
CCTTTATAAGAGAGCTGGCGGAGGACGACGAGGGTATACTCAAGGCGGTCCCGCGTAAATCGCGGGCATCCATTCGAAACGGCTATAAAAAGTTCAACCTCTCGGTGCGGCACGACATGGATCTTGACTTGATGTACCGATTGTATTCGATCAATAAACGTAATTTGGGCAGCCCGGTTTATCCAAAGCGTTTCTTTGAACACTTGGTATACGAGTTCGGCGAGGAAGCCGGTATGCTGAGCGTGTATTGGGAAGACAAGCCGGTATCGTCGGTTCTCTATTTTTGGTTCGGCGATACCGTTGTGCCGTATTTTTCCGGGGCGGACAAAAGATACTATCGCACGAACGGCAATAATGTGATGTATTATGAGCTTATGAAACATGCCGTACGCCGGGGAAAGCGAGTCTTTGACTTCGGTAGAAGCCGCATCGGTACCGGTGCCGCAGATTTTAAGGAAAACATGGGTTTTGAGCCCAAGCCGCTTCATTATTACTTTTACTCCCCCCGGGAGACCGAGGTACCCGACATTTCTCCGTCAAACAGCAGCTTTAGCCTGGCGATTGAATTATGGAGCAGGCTGCCGGTTCCTATCGCCAACCTGATCGGCCCGCAAATAGTAAAACTCATTCCGTGATACGCTGTTACCGGTGGCGAAAAAAATTCTTTTTATAGCACATCGTATTCCGTACCCGCCCAATAAGGGCGACAAGATACGCTCATTCCATGAACTGGAGTTCTTGAGTAAGCACTACGAAGTGCATCTCGTCTGCTTCATTGACAATCCAAACGACCGCGTTCATGTCGGGAAACTTCGGAAATACGCCCAAGAGGTTCATGCCTTTCGGCTCTACAAATTAATTGCATTGGCGAGAGGTTTTTTCTATCTTCTTACCGGCCGAAGCCTTTCCGAAGGATACTATGCGTCACCTCTTGCCAAAAGAAAAGTACGAAAGCTCAGCGAGCGCCACAAGTATAGCTTTGTGTTCTGCTTTTCATCGCAAATCGGTCGATTCGCGTTCGACATTCCTTTCGTAAAAATAATGGATTTCTGCGACGTCGATTCCGACAAATTTTCGCAGTATGCAAAACACCACGCATTCCCTCTCAGCCGCCTTTACCGACTGGAGAGCCGGCGCCTTTCCGCGTACGAATCTCAAATCAATCGAGCCTTCGACGCATCCATCCTCATCAACCGCCAAGAATTGCGGCTTTTTAATCGCCGCCGGCATCATGATAATATCTACATAATGCCCAACGGGATCGACACCGAGTATTTCAAGCCTATCGATGCGGTCAAGGAACGCGCTTTGGTGTTTACCGGTGATATGGGCTATTACGCCAATATTAACGCCATGGTATGGTTTTGCGAGGAAGTTTGGCCGCTCGTTCTCGAACAAGATGCGGGAATACGGCTCTATATTGTCGGCCGCAATCCGGCACGAGAAGTCCGCTCCTACGGGGAACGCTATGAGGGCGGCATAGTCGTCACCGGAGAAGTCGAAGACATTCGACCGTATGTTGCAAAGGCCAGATTAGCGGTAATCCCCATACGTATAGCCAGAGGAATTCAGAACAAGATCCTCGAAGCCATGGCAATGGGCGTTCCGGTAATGATGCACCGGACCCTTTTTCAGAGCTTGGGAGACCTCAACGAAAAGGATTCCTTGATATTCGACGATGCCCATGAATGCGCCGACATGATTCTGAGCACAATCGACAACGAGACTATTCAACGCGGCATCGGCGAGCGGCAGCGCAACTATGTTTTGTCGCATCACCACTGGGACTCGCACTTTCGTGAATCCGTCGTATGGCAAAACCTGATGAATGATTCTTTCCAAAAAGATAAGACAATCTCGAAAAAACGAATCACGAGCGATAAGCTTCGCACCCACTAATTTTTAAGAGCCTTACTTTTTTTAAGCGTTAAGTACTGAACGGAATAGAAGCATGAAAAGGACCTCTACTCACTCGCCCGGTCATTGGGTACTCGCCGGTTTGCTTTTGACGCTTGGATTCATATTTGCCTATGCAGCGACGCTGGGTGAGCTTTACCATTTTTGGTTTCATGGATTCAATTGGCGCTTTTTCGTGCCTATACTTTTCGTATACATGCTGTGGCATAGGCGAGGCGACCTCAACAGTCTTCCCGCCGCTCCATCATGGGCCGTAGGTGTCGTCGCACTTCTTTTCGCGACAGGCTTGCTTATTGTCGGGCAGATAAGCAGCACCCACGCACTTCGAGAAGTCTCTTTCTTTTCGGCGCTTGGAGCACTGCTCTTATTGGTATGGGGCAAACAACGCTTCCCGACATTCTCCGTACCACTATTCTATTTGCTCTTAACGACATCACTTGTCGATAGAATGCTGTTTTCTCTTCAAGCTCCCCTCAAGCGCATTTCGGCCGTCGTTGCCGACGCTACTCTTTCCACGCTGGGCTTCTCCGTGATTCGCAATGCCAATATCCTTCGCTTGCCCCACTCCTATATCGAGGTCGCGGATTCATGCAGCGGAGTGGGGCAACTAATCTCCATGATCGCTTTGGCGGTACCCATAGCCTACACCACGCAAAAAAAAACAAGCAAACATGCGATTCTTCTTGCACTCGCGATTGCGCTGGCGCTTGTTCTCAATTGGATGCGCGTAATTCTAATTGCACTGTGGCATTACGGCGGTCAAAAAGAATCGATTCACGGACCGGGGGAAATTTACAGCCTGCCGTTTATCTTTCTCGGCGGGCTGGTTATCCTCATAGCGGCCGCACGCATTTTGGGGCGTGAACCGAATATGTCGAAAGAATCAAACGGTGAACCCCGCTTCGCCCCTCGCCGCGGCGACGGATTGAAAGCAATGTACACCGCCGCGGCGATTCTTACCGCAACCGGCGCATTCCTTCACCTTTGGAAAATACAACCTACGTCTCTTATGACCGACCTCCAGGCTTTCCCAATGGAAATCGGGGGATGGCGGGGGAAAGATCTCGATTCATTGCCCAAACCCTTTACTACGGGTGTCGCCGACCATGAAGTCTTACGGCGATACACGAATCGTAACGGCACGTCGGCGATAGTTTACCTTGGTTTTTTTCCACTGCAAAATCAAGAAAAGGAACTGGTCGATTCCCGCTATCAGTGGCTTCATACAAACGCACGCCCAGAGAAGCTCACGTCCGAATCAGGGGATACAATCCGTATAAAGCATTCGCGTGCGAATGGTATCAACGGAAATAAGCTCGACGCCTATTTTTTCTACAATATTAACGGAAATCAACTCGTGGATGCGCACACCGCCAAATTGGCTTCGATTCGCGACGCGCTGATGTATCGGCGCACCGGCGGCGGTATTGCGGTTGCCGCATTCACCGCGGAAAATACGCCCCCGAAAGAACGGGTTAGATTCCTTCGACGGTGGGCAACCTTGGCCTATCATCACCTTCGCGAGAAGGAGTAATACGTTCCGTCGCATGAGACGAGCAGTCTGTTTCGCTGCGCCTCCTCACCATATCTCCGATTATATGCCCCGCGGGACGGGCCTTGCTCCCCCCTCCTCGCTCCGTCCCGACGGACGAAGCGGGTTTTGGGACGGACTCTTAGCGGTTTTTAGTGTTTTGAATTATGCGCCGGCGACTCAGTAAACCGCATCGTTGGATACTAATCCGGTTGACATTTACTTAAGCAATTGAATTCTTTAATAATATGGCCAACGTTATATCTAATTTCGGCTTCCTCCAACGATGAATTCCGGAAATCTCAATATATGTCAAACGGATTTCCGCCCTCGGGGAAAACACCTCGGCACTCAATCGCAACGCTTGGGCGGGATCGACTTACACCCAGAACGCGTTCACTCACACCGTCGTAGTGTGGCTCTGTTGCGCCACCGGCCCGACCATGCTTCGGTCGTCAGTCCATCGTGGACCGGCGTGCTATTCGGCCGTCATGGCCTTCGAGCCCCCTCCCCGTCAAGCGCTTGACTATCGAGGAAATTTTGCAACGATGAGGCAAAAAGTGCTCAACGGCGCATACTGATTGTGCGCATTAGCTTACTGCTCATGGGAAATGAGTGTGAGCCGTGCGCGCCTGATACGATAGATATGTCACTACACGTCCGCTTCTTATCCGAGCAACAATTCGGTGATTTTCGCAAAGAGTGGAACACACTTCTGGACCAATCGCATGCGGATTCGTTTTTTTTAAAATGGGAATGGTGCCATAATTTTTGGGAAACGCGCCAACGCCGGCATAAATCGACATTGTTGGCCTGCTGCTGTTACGACGGCGACGCGCTTGTCGGAATCGGCCCATTCTATGGATGCCGTACCGGATTTTCAAGCCGCCGCGAAGTCAGATTCCTTGGTGACCGCATAGCGTCGGATTTCCTCGACATTTTCTCTCTTCCGGACTACGAAGAACGTGTATGCTCGGCTATTGCCAAAGAATTTGTGGCCATGCCGCACGATATGATGTTTTTTTCAGGGGTAGCGGCATCTTCGAGTATTTGCAGGTCATTCGTCGATTCAATAAAAAACGCTCATACTAAGCCGTTTACAGTCGCACCGCGGGCGACACTGCCGCGTTCATTCGAAGACTACTTCGGTTCTTTGAGTCGGGCTACGCGCTACATGATCCGACGTAAACAGAGAGCTGTTCAACGGGACTATGCCGTCTCGTTTGAAGCTCGGCCTATAGCGCGCAACCACGACATGCTCGATTTACTGTTTTTGCTCCACCATAAGCGGTGGAACCAGAAAGCTGGCGCGTCCAGCACGTTTCATTCTCATTACCGAAAGCACTTCAACACAACGCTCATCGACCGTTTAGAGCCCGAGGACGGTTTTTTCTTTATCATGAACGCGAATACAGAGCCCGTATCTATTCTTTATTGTTTTGTTTACAAGCATTCGGTTTTTTTCTATCAAAACGGTTGGGAACCCGCCTTCGAGCGTTACAGCGTCGGTTTATTAACGATAAAAGAGGCGGTTGAGTATTCGATTGAACGGGGAATGCGAAAATTCGAATTTCTGCGCGGGCCGGAGCGATATAAAAAGCATTTCGCTCGCGAAGAGAGACATTTGTCGCAACTGGTTTCGTATGCGGACACGCTTCGCGGCAGATCCGCGCAGGCTACGGAACTGATACGCACACACTTGCGTAAAACAAAAAACAGTATCGTTAAGCTCAAAAACTAAATTCACTTACAACCCGGCTCTTGACTATACAGAGCTAAAATTGAGCCCACCATGTACACCGAAAATCCGGCAAAAGACGCGGTACTTTTCTGCAAAGCATTGATGTCGAATCAATTAGCCAAAGCTTTTCCCAAATGGTATTTCGGCATAACTCACCGCACCGGCAGAGGCGAGAAAGAAGAAGCCGCGTCTCAGATAGCGGAATATTTTATGAAATGCTTTCACGATTACCGTGACCGTCTCGGCATGAGCATGGGAGAGTTCAAAGAACATTTGCGCAATAAAGCCGTCTTGGAATTCGGCCCCGGGGATATTCCCGGTGTCGCGTTCTTGCTTTACGCCTACGGAGCCGAGACGGTGCAATGCGTCGATCGGTTTCCTCTTTCCAAGCTCAACCGAAAAAATATCGATGTGTACCAGCACCTTCTGGAATCCCTTCGGGGAGAAGACAGGCGCCGAGGCGAAAGTGCCTTTGTAGAAAAGGCGAATCCGCGGAGCGGGCTCGACCCTCGAGTCATCAGCTACAAAGTGACCAAAGACGGGCTTTCTCGCGCCGTCGACGCCTTTGACTTAATACTATCCCGCGCAGTTCTCGAGCACGTAAATGACCTCGAACAAACAATGCTTGACATTAAGCGCAGCATGAAAAAAAACGGCACATCGTTGCACAAAGTAGATCTAAGGAGTCACGGTCTCGACCGATATACGGATTACGATTTTCTTACCTGGCCGCAACACCTCTACAAAATGATGTATAGCCACAAAGGCGTGCCCAACCGATGGCGGGCGGACAAATACCGGTGTTTGGCGCAACGCGCTGGGCTTCGTATTATAAAATTAGAGCCGACCGGCGCGTTTGACCCCAAAACGCTTAGCCCCATTCACGCCAAAGTGGCCAAGAAGTTTCGTGATGTTTCAATTCATGAGTTGGTGTGGCGAGGCTTTTGGATTCATCTTGAGCATGATTCACGGCCATAACGTTATCT
>WJJU01000832.1 GCA_014729595.1 Chitinivibrionales bacterium | reverse complement strand
GTGCCTGTGTGCTTGTCCCGTGGGCAATTCCGGCCGCCGTATCGGGACGGGTGTGGGAACTTATCTACAACTATAACTACGGCCTCGCCAATTTTGTCGTTCAAGGCGTGGGCCTGTCGGCGGAGCCGGTCAACTGGCTTGGGACGAGTATCGGAGCTTTTTGGGCCATTGTAGCGGCGGACGTATGGAAAACCACGCCCTTTGTGGCGATTATACTTCTTGCCGGACTGGCTGCCGTCCCGCAGTCAATTTATCAGCAAGCGTATGTCGACGGTGCTCATTTTGTCCAACGCTTTTTCTCCATCACGCTTCCTTTGCTAAAGCCGGTAATCGTTGTCGCGCTGCTTTTTCGGACGATAGACGCTCTTCGCATTTTCGATCTTGTCTATGTGCTGACTTCCGGCGGTCCCGGAGGTGAAACAACGTCGCTTTCGGTTCTTGGGTATCGATACCTTGTGGGGGGCGACTACGGCTACGGATCTACCGTTTCGGTCTTCATTTTCCTTCTTGCCCTTGGGTTATCAATTACGTATGTGAAGTTGGGCGGGTTTAGGGAGGGGGGCGCGTGACTGAAGAGCGTACGGAACGTATTCTACTAATAGGGGGCACGGCGGCGATAAGCATTGGCTTTTTAGGACCGGTGCTTTACATGATCGCCGTGGGTTTTTCCCGCTCGCCGGACTTACTTGGGGGCGACATGGCACGGATGCTCACGTTGAGTAACTTTGTCAACGTGGTGACCGGGAAAAATCTTCACTTTTTGGCCTACCTTCGCAATAGTTTGATTGTTTCGGCCTTGAGCGCCTGTATATGCGTCGCGGTGGCGGGAATGGCCGCCTACGCGATCACGCGCATACGATTCAGGGGAAGCTTGACGGTGATGATCGTTGTGCTGGCGGTATCGATGTTTCCGCAGATCAGCTTGGTGGGCTATTTGTTCCGGTTGATTTCGGGCTTGGGTTGGATCAATACTCACCAAGGACTGGTGTTTCCGTATGCGGCATGGATACTGCCGCTGTCATTATGGATTTTGGTTAGTTACTTTGCTCAGATCCCCCGTGGGCTGGATATCGCCGCGCGGATCGACGGCTGCAACCATTGGCAAATATTAACCCGCATTATTGTACCGGTCGCGGCGCCGGGACTGTTTTCCACCGCTTTGCTGGCTTTTATTTTCGGTTTCAACGAATTTATGTTCGCCCTGATGCTTACTACCGATTACCACGCACGAACCGTTCCGGTCGGGATCGCTCTTTTTCAGGGCCTTCACGGGCAGATACCCTGGGGTACGATCATGGCGGCGTCAGTTGTTACAACGGCGCCGGTCGTGGTTCTTACACTCATTTTTCAACGCTACATTGTGCAAGGACTCACACGGGGAGCCGTCAAGGGATGAAAGGATTACGGGTAGTCAACCTTACAAAAGAGTTCGTTACACTTCGCCGTCATACCGTCGCCCTCCGTTCGCTCGATCTCGAAGTGCGCGCTCGTGAATTTTTCGTACTTCTGGGGCCAAGCGGTTGTGGTAAATCGACTCTGTTGAATCTGATCGCCGGAATCGAAAGGCCGACAAACGGGGATATATGGCTCGATGAAGAGCTGTTTTGCTCGGTGAAGCGAAAAAGGTTTCTTTCGCCTCGTGATCGCAATATCGCCATGGTGTTCCAGGATTACGCGCTTTATCCGCATTTCACGGTCGCGCAAAACATCGGATTTCCACTCCAAGTACGGCGAACGCCGAAAGAGGAAGTAGACGGGGCGGTGCGCGAAGTTGCTTCGTCGTTGGGTCTCGAGAGTATGTTGAACTCAAAACCCGCGGAACTTAGCGGCGGCCAGCGTCAGCGCGTGGCAATCGCGCGAGCAATCATTCGCAGACCGAATTTGTTTTTGCTCGATGAGCCTTTGTCGAACCTGGATGCGCAGTTGCGGGCGACTACCCGCCTCGAACTAAAAAGATTGCAGAGAGACCTGGCGGTGACGACGATCTATGTCACGCATGACCAAATCGAAGCGATGACCCTGGGCGATCGGGTGGCTGTGCTGAGAAACGGGGCTGTCGAACAGGTGGGTACGCCGCGGGAACTCTACGACAACCCCGCCAATCCCTTTGTGGGTACCTTTATCGGTTCGCCGCCGATGAACTTGCTTGACGCCACATTCGTTTCGGGGGAAAACGGTGGGACGTTACGGGTCGGGAAGGCGCGGTTGCCGATTCCGGCGGCGATGCGGAACCGCTTTCGGCATCTCGAATCGGAGCATCTGGTGCTGGGTGTCCGACCCGAGCACATAGCACCGACCGGTCGAGAGGGCGCGGAAACTATCCGAGCCCAACTCACGGGGACCGAACGCTTGGGGCGTGAGACCTTGGTATTCGCTACGGACGGAGAACAGCCGATCTCGTATCTGGTTGAAGATAGTGATGCGGAGCCGGGCGAAAAGGTGCGTCTTTTGATCAACACGGACAAAATACACATTTTTGAGGCCGATACGTCTGTCGCCCGCCCACAGGAGGGGAATCTCGGTACGGCGCGTAATTGAGCGATTACCCTGAAATTGAGATTCTCTGTGGGGGTGTTCAGAGTACGGGCACTATCGTAGTGAACGGCTTCGGGCTTGTATTTGGCTTGTAATGCGGTAATTCTTAGGGCGAAATCCCCATGCTTTTTTGTTGCCGGTAACGACGAACGCGAGTTGAGAACGGACGACGTCACCGCCCGTGTACGCCCCTGCTTGGAAATGGCTCTTGGACAAGCATTGAGTCCTGTTCGCGGCGGTATGTTGCCGACCAACAGCCCTACCCCGTATGGCCGAACCCCCCGTCGCCCCGCCGGGTCTCGGACAGTGTACATTCTTCGGTGTAACTTAGCTCCGAAGCGACGGCGCAAGCAACCGCCTGAGCGATGCGGTCACCGCGTTTTATTGTATAGGGTTCCGTACCAAAGTTTATGAGAATTACTTTGACCTCGCCGCGGTAGTCGGCGTCGACCGTTCCGGGTGCATTCAGAACCGTAACACCGTGCTTCGCCGCCAATCCGCTTCGCGGACGTACCTGAACTTCGTACCCGTTTGGAATTTCGAACGAAAAACCGGTAGGGATTACAACGCGGTTACCCGGCTCAAGGTGGAGGGATTTGTCAATCGCGGCGGCCAGGTCGCAGCCGCTTGAGCCCGCGGTCATTCTTTGCGGTAGCGGTAAGCTTTCGCCGTGCGGAAGGCGTTTGATACGGATGCATTGAGTAGGGATCATTCCAAAAAACCTCAGGT
>WJJU01000831.1 GCA_014729595.1 Chitinivibrionales bacterium | reverse complement strand
CGGGTGATCGATCGATTACGATGGGCATTATCATTGATGAGGTTAAGGAAGTTCTGGACGTTGAAGCCGGGAACATCGAAGAAACGCCGAGTTTCGGTGCAAGTATCGATACCGAATTCATCATGGGTATCGGAAAAATAGGTGAAAATGTTAAAATGCTGCTTGATATAGACAAAGTGCTGTCGGTTAACGAGATGAATACACTGGCAAATGTCGGTATGTGACGTGAAGTGCGCTGATAAGGAACGGCGCCGCGTTTTGCACGCATGCCGGCAAATCGTTATGGTCCATACGAAAAGACGGGAGTGGGTCGGCGAGTGCGCGGTGGTTTGCGCAAAGTTTACCGGCTTGCTCATGTTTCGATACGCCGATGAACGAAGTCGTATCATATCATCTTGAACCGGGATTTATCTATGTAAGCAACCAATGCGCGGTCATTCGTACTGTTGTGGGAAGTTGCGTGGCGGTTTCTTTGTGGGACCGGAAGAAGTGTTGTGGCGGCATGAATCATTTCTTATATGCTCGCCCCGGAGAAAACGACCGTCCAACCGCGCGATTCGGTACCGTCGCCGTTCCGGCGTTGGTCAAAATGATGGAAAAGCTGGGATGTCGCCGACGTAATATTACCGCTCAAGTGTACGGTGGGGCGCGACAAAGCATGACAACAAAGAATCGGGCGGGAGAAGAAAACGCGCTGACGGCAAAAAAAATACTCAACGACCTTGGAATTAGGATTGTTTCCGAAGATATCGGCGGATTAATGGGCAGAAAGATTCTGTTCGATACACACACCGGTCAAGTTGCGGTGCTTAAGGTCCATACCTTGCGGGCGACCGACTGGTATTGATCGGCACGGTAGCAGGCGAATTGAAGAAAGCCCGTAGGCTTTACACAAAGGGTTGAAGTGATGGGGAAACTTGTGTCGGAAAACACCGTGGAGGGCGGGAATTCGAATGTCGCCGAATCGAAGCCCGGCACGTGGGCTACTGATGGATTGCGCTCGATGGATAAATCCGTATTCAACAAATTTCGGCGGATTGTGTATGAAGCAAGCGGAATCCATCTCAACGATAAAAAAGAAGCGCTTGTAAGCGCGCGTGTAGCAAAAAGAATGAGGCGACTAGGCTTCAGCGACCATCGCCACTACTTGAACTATATTGTCGACGACGAGAGCGGAACGGAAATTGTACATCTTCTTGACGCAGTCTCTACAAATCTCACCCATTTTTTTCGGGAAGATCATCATTTTAAATTTCTCGCGGAAGAACTCAGCGCATGGCATGCATCGGGTCAACGAAGGTTTCGAATATGGTCCGCGGGCTGCTCAACCGGCGAAGAACCCTATTCAATCGCCGTCACCGTCCTTGAGACACTCGAGGGGCGAAATGCCGATATCCGCATCTTGGCAACTGATTTGTGTACTGAAGTTCTTGGAAAAGCCATTGCCGGTGAATATTCAACCAAGAAGATGGAGAAAGTTCCGGGGGGACTGCGGTCAAAATATTTCACGAAAAAGGGACGAGGCGAGGCAGCCGTTTATAATGTGGGCGACCGACTAAAATCGATGATATTGTTTAAGCGTCTTAATTTATCGGTTGTCCCATATCCCATGTCCGGCCCAATGGACGCCGTTTTCTGCCGGAATGTGATGATCTATTTCGATAATCAAGTGCGTCGTAAGTTGCTTCAGGAGTTTTATCGCCTGTTGAAGCCGGGGGGATGCCTTATGGTCGGGCATGCGGAGAGTCTAACCGGCATGCTAAGTGGATTCAAGACCATAAAGCCCTCGTTGTATCGAAAAACATAGTCCGATCGGGTACCATGAATCATAAAGAAAACATTAGCCGGGGTTGTCCAATCCAGGTTCCGTGGATCAAGGAGGAGCTTATGGAACGGAAACGGATACGTGTTCTAGCAATAGATGATGAAGATTTTGTGAGAGACCTCCTTTACGAGGGCCTGAGCGCTAAAGGTTTCGAGGTCAAGGTGGCTTCCGACGGAAGAGAAGGGCAAGAAGTCATGACCCGGGAAGTTTTCGATGTGGTGATAACCGATTTGGTAATGCCGGAATGTGAAGGAATTGAGACGATCGCCGCGCTCAAGAGGCGATTTCCGAGAGTTAAGGTTATCGCCATGTCGGGAGCAACCTTCGGCACTAACTACTTGGAAATAGCCAGAGGATTGGGGGCTGATGGCGCTTTGGCAAAACCGTTTACCGTCGCTCAGGTGGTTCAGACGATTAACGGTACCCTTTCGGCGTAGAGCGATATGTCTCTGAAAGAACAGCGTCGTGTGCGCGATAATAAGTGGTACAAAGAGTAGGTTACGCTATGCGGCATATAGTTGGTGTGTCGGATATGAAGTTGTGCCGTGAGTCGGGAGATGTCTTGGTTACCCATGCTCTCGGTTCATGCGTCGGTATAGGGATATATGATCCGGTGGCGCGAGTCGGCGGGTTGCTTCATTTTATGCTTCCCACTTCGAGTGTTGATGAAGCGAAGGGGCGTGCGAACCCGTGCATGTTCGGGGATACGGGGATCCCTTTTCTATTTAGGGAAGCCTATAAATATGGCGCGGTCAAAGATCGCCTCCGCGTGGTCATGGCGGGGGGCGCGCAGGTATTTGAGAACAAAGATTTTTTTGCCATAGGCAAGAGAAATGTCGTAATCGCGCGCAAAGTGTTCTGGAAAAACAATGTTCTGCTGGCGGCGGAGAACGTTGGGGGAAATATTCCCCGAACATTCTACCTTGAAATTGACACCGGACGGACGTGGATTACAAGTAGTGGGCGGAAAATGGAGCTTTGATGATCCTTGGCTCCCCGAAAACGACTTGAAGCGACACATCTAAAGCACCGAAGAGGTTTGGTATGGCGTACACGATAATGGTAGTCGATGATTCTGAAACGATCCGTTCAGTCCTCGAGAGAACGATCAAGATGACCAAGTTACCGGTCGATCGTATACTCGAAGCGCCCAACGGAAAAGAGGCGCTCGTAAAACTGGCTGATGACTGGGTCGATATCATTTTTACCGACCTGAATATGCCCGAGATGAGCGGATCCGAGCTTGTCGACGCCCTTAACGAAGATGTAGAGCTACGTGATGTGCCCGTTGTGATCGTCTCAACCGAGGGAAGCCAAACAAGGATCGAGGAACTCAGGAAGAAGGGAATTCGAGGCTATCTCAGAAAACCCTTCACACCGGAAAGCATCAGAGATATAATAATTAATACGTTGGGGGAATGGGATGGATGAGGAAGATCGCTGTGTGAACGATGTCGCCGTAAAAGTCACCGGGCGCATTCTCTGTGACGGCGCTTTTGTGTTCGTTGATCCCCTGGATCCGAGCATGAGGCCCGCCATAGCCGAGTGGGATGCTCGGGGAGTTGGGCTTACATTCTCCGGACACGATCAAGGTGCTTTGTCCGTGTGGGCCGGGGACAGCTTTATGGTTCAGGTGGCTGCGAACATGCTCGGTATAGATGAGAAAAGTAAACGAGCGTACGATGAAGGGTGCGACGCGGTTGGAGAGATCCTCAACATGATCGCCGGCAATCTTCTTACCGCAATGTATGGTACGGAGCCGGTGTTCGATTTGGGATTGCCGCGGCGGCTTGCCAAAGAACAACTGAGCGACGAAATAGAGCAGCGGGACTGTGTGTGGTTCGAAGCGGAGGGGGAACCGGTGCTTTTCACATTTATGCTTAGTAAAACGGAGAATGCCTGAAGGTGCAATCGTATTGGCAAAAGTCCTTATGCTCCGGGACGGCAGTGACACTGAGGCCCAGGCAGGCCATATACAACGAACGAGCAGGGATGCGGTTGGTCTCCATCCGTCCAACGGCCGACGGGAGTAGTTTCGATCCGGCTTATCGTTACATCGGTTACTTCGGTCATCGAGGCTATCGATGTGCCGGAACCGACCGAAGGCAAGTCAATTCATAACAAATAGTAATAAATACCGCCGAAGGACGCCTGATGCCTTGAAAAGCAAAATATGCCCGGCAAATCGGCGGTCGTGAATACATCGAGAATATCCATCGGCTGTTCAGGGTCGCGAAGCAGCTACCGGAGCCGATCGCAAAACAATCTTGTCGGTAACCCTATGCCTGGAAGAAAGGGGCTGCAATGAATGTTGCATACGTAAACCCATTTGTCACCGCCACCATCACCACTTTTAAAACCATGATGAATGAAACCGCGGACCCGGGTTCCCCCGCCCTGAAAAAAGAACCGATGCCAAGCTCCGATATTTCGG
>WJJU01000077.1 GCA_014729595.1 Chitinivibrionales bacterium | reverse complement strand
GTGCTACGGGGCGCAAGTACCCACGACCGATGCCTGACAAAGCGAAAGGAAGAAATGCGCCATGACAGCTCGACTTTTTTTAATCGCAACTCTGTTGAGTCTTTCTCTAAGCCCCCGGGCGTGGGCTAACACGAAAGTAGTCTGCATAGGTAACAGTATCACTCGTGGGTGCAACGGTCACAATTATCCGTCAAAATTGCAGGATTTAATTGGCTACCAATACATAGTTGTTAATTATGGCGTTGGAAATCAAACGGTTCTTCTTGAAGAAGGAAACCCGGCTTACATGCGGTCTTCAAAGTTTTCGACCGCCAGGAATGAAGAAGGTGACATAATTATTGCCAAGTTCGGCACCAATGACTCCAAAGTGTCCGTTTGGTCCAACACAACACAATTCAAGCACGACTACAATGCACTCATCAACGCCATGACTCTTCCCGGCCGAAATCCTCACATTCTTCTTTGCTTGCCGCTGCCCGCCTTTGAGAATAGCCTGCAGGTGCAGGGCGCCGTCATAGCAGACAGCATTATTCCGGCGATTCGGGAGCTTGCTCAAGAAAACGGATACGGCCTTATCGACTGTCATACCCCTTTTATCGGTCATGAGGAATATTTCACCGACGGGGTCCATCCCGACAGTGCCGGTTTCGAGCTTTTGGCTCAAACAATCCACCAAGGCCTCATAGACTACCTAAGTTCGTCGCTCAATGCGCCTTCGAACAAATCTCGATTCGGTGTTCGTACACGGAGCCCGTCCTATGCCGACCGCCGCCTTGTCATCTTGAATCCGGTGCAAAAGAGGTGGCAACATGGCAAATGCCTTTATAATTTAATGGGCAAAATCGCCCCATCCACCGGCAGTTCGACTGTGCGTGTTTTGGTTGAAGAGGCCGGCCGCAAAAAGTAACGAACCCGTAAGACCCACCCCGTCATACCTTCATTTTTCGTACGCACTCACGATCCGTCGCTCCGGACCCACAGGTAGGCGATTCGCTTTTCATTCGGTGCCGCAAAATGGATGCAAAGTAAGGAAATTCATTTTCACGGGAACATCCCCGCACGAAAAACCCTGTATAGGGCGCATTTGCTCGAATTAACAGGAGTGCATACGGGGGGGACATCGGCGGCATTTCCCTTCTCCGTGTTGGATAACTACTTGTGGGCGCCGGAACTAACGGGACGATATAAAAAAATCTGCATAGTTGGTATGCGGCCGCTATATTATATAAGATGCCTGGAATATGGCTATAGGATTACTTGGTAGGGTAAAGGTTTCCCGTCATTTCTTTAAATCTTATTTTATCGCTTAAATTGTTAGGCGTTACGGTTGCACACAATCCGACTATAAATAGAGGTTACCAACGAGAATTGCCGCAAAAACCAGGAGGAGCAAATGATAACGCCGACTACTGTACCTGCTTTCCGGGGTCGCATAGCCTTACTCTGCCTATGCAATATTTTGGTGTTGAATTTTACCTCAATTCCAGATGAATACGACTACTGCCCCGCACGTAAGGATAACTTCTCGCAGTACAACGTCGAGGATTGCGGCACGGTTTGCCCGGATTTGGTCAAAACGGACGCGACCCTTAAGAGCGGTTCCGATCTGCCTTACGACGGCATCGTGGCCTATACGGACGCGGCGACGGGCGAGTTTTATATCTCCGACCTAAAAAATCATTCGCCGTCGAAAGTTATGGATTCGAATGGAGAGCCTTTTCCGCTTTCATTCGCCCATTTTTCCGTGGATGGTCAGTGGATAATCGGACAATACGGCGGGGTTGGCGGCAAATTGGGTTTCGTTAAGCGTGACGGATCCTCGGCCACGTCCTTTGACATTATTTGTTATCTGCCGGTATGGTACTACAACAGCCCGCGCGCAAACCCGTTACTAGATATCTATGAAATCGCTTGGGTCGACCAAAACGATTGGAGCGGATACGCCCAACTCGTCGATATGAGTAGCGGGACTCCCACATTGATCGGAGAACCGCGGGTCATAGCGGAGGACCTTGAAGTAAACAAGGGGGGATTTTTTCCGGCGGGCGATATCCTCCTTTGGGATCAACGAGAAGAGGTTGATTGGGATGTAGAAGGCAGCAACTGTGAACCGGTGGTGCTCTATACCATTCCCGATCACGGCATGGGTGTTGCAACCGAGGCTACCAAGTACGATGTGCACGGCTGCTTCAACTGCGCTACGGCCATGAATTTCAAGGGAACCATGTGGGCGGGTAATCCCGGCCGCGCCTATCGCGATTGTATCCCCGAGGGCCACAACGGTTTCGTGGTGAAGCGTACCAAACGCTATAACGACCCTGTCGTAAGCTATGGGGATTACACGCTCGATGCGGCAAGCGGAGCGGTGAGCGTTAATTGGTGCCCGATTGACGTCGACAACATTAATCCTCGTCTGTTTGGGCTTAAAATTGAATTTATGGGTTGGATGTTTACCAATAACAACGATTATGTTGCAGGGTATCTCAATAATACTGCAAGAGGTATGGACGGAGTTCCGGCCGGCGGTTATCTGGTCAATTGGAAAACCAATGAGTGGTATACCGTGGTTCCCACTAATATCAAGCCGCGTGCAAATCTTATTGTATATCTGGACTCCTATGAGCCTTCGTTGGTCGCGTCGGTGACAAAACCCGTTCCCAATCACGATTTTGATCTCGGCGACGATATCGAAATCGAAGTAGACGCCGTCGGCGACGGTGTTACAAAGGTGGATATTTTCGTCAACGATGAGCTTTATGACACCGACGACCAGGCGCCGTATACCGCCGTGATAACAAACTGCGAATCGGGCTATTACAAGATTGAAGCGGTCGCCTATGCCGGCGCCCAAAGCTCCGATACCTCGTACCAGGTTGTTGCTTCGGTTAAAAATGCGCCTGAGCTGTCATCAATCGAGATGTCGCAGAGCTACTACTTCGTTAAATCGGGAGGAAACAGCAAAAAGATCGAGGTGGTCGGCTATGATCAGTATGGCGAGCGAATGGCGAATCATCCTTCGTTTTCGTGGAGTGTATCGGATGGGGGAACTATCAATGATCAGGGTGTTTTTACCTCGAACGACGAAGAGGGAGAGTTTGAGATAACCGTCAGCGCGAACGGCGTGAGCGCAAAGGCTGATATTGTAACTCGGGATGCCCCGACATATCGCTATTTTCGCTTTATTCCGCATGGTTTGGCCGGCTGGGAACGTAGTAGGCTGCATATAAACAAAATCGATTGGATGGTCGGTTCATATCGGTTTCCGAACGTGCAGATGGTGAGCAATACGTCTCCCGAGCCTTACCGGACGAGTGTGCGTGGGGACGGTTATACGACGGAATCGACTGATGATCGATCGAGTATTGAAGAGGCGTGGAAGCCGTATAATTCTTCGCACAATGTAAGCTTCACCGCCGAAACCGCAAATTTCCCCTGCACGCTCGAACTCGACATGGGAGAGGACCAGTCAGGCTGGTTACCCGCGGAGGCGGTCCATTTTGGCCTTTCCTATGCAAACTTGGGAGAACTTCAATGTCAGGTTTCCGTTGACGGCGCCGACTGGCAGACCGTCCTCCATACCGACAATATCAGCATAGGGGGCACAAAAGGTGGATATGCAACGCTTCCGTTGGCGCCGACAACCTTCGGAGTAATGGAGGTGGCGATAACCGAACCGGTCGCCCACGACACGATCGAGGAGGGGGACGATTACACGCTTGCCGCAACGGTTTCCGTCAACGGCCCCTCGGTGGAAACTGTCGAGTTTTTAGCCAATGATCAGGTTGTTGGAACAGTCGACGGCTCCGCTGAAGCGTACAGTTGTCTATGGGAAAATGTGCCCTCGGGCCATTATGAGATAACAGTCAGGGCGACCAATGCCGAGGGCAAGCAAGAAACCGCGCCGGAAGTGATCGTCGGGCACAAAAACAGGACTAGCTTTGCGCAAGAGCGAGTGTTTCTTTTAGTTAAGGGACCACGCTTTTTTGACGGCATGGATATCGACCCCAAAACGGCGTTCATCAAGCCGGGCGGCAGCCGGGAGTTCACTATTACCCCGCTTAATCAATATGGTGAGCCATTTGATACGACGCTTTCGGTAGAATGGAGCACGACGGGGGGCGGTACGGTCGATAACGGCAATGTATTTACCGCCAGTAGCGATACCGGCAATTTTGAGATTACGGCATCGTGCGGTTTGGAGAGTGTAACGGCGTTCATTACGGTCAGCAATCGAGACGCCTACCGGTACCTTCGCTTTATTGATAAGGCGCCCGATGGACATAATGTCAGGATTAAGGAGATCAAATGGTACGACAAGGGGGGGTACGTCTACCCCGTCGAGTCCATGACTTCGAATGCCGAACCGGAACCGTATGCGGTAGTGTCTTCCTCGAATGCAAAGAACCCGGAGAATGCTTTTTACGCATATGATAATGACGAATCAACTAAATGGGAGTATAAGCCGAGCAGTGTCGATGCATGCACCCTGACGCTGGATTTGGGCCGAGCGGTTTATGATCCCGGCGGCGTTCATATGAAGTGGGACCGTAGTATATACCATATCAGCTTTGATGTGTCAATCAATGGAGAGGAATGGCTAACCGCACTCGATACCCTTGCATCGGAGGGACATAGGTGGTCGGGGGATATCATTTCGTTTACCGGGGAACCGATTGCCGTTTCAAACCATAACAACAAAGCATTGCATGATGTATCTCGGTCACCGTTTATCACACAGCGTAAGAGCGCACTGGTAATCGGTAATTTGCACGAAGGTGACCGGTACCGGATATTCAACATTCGGGGACAAACGCTCGTCAAGAGTGTCGTCGCGAGGTCCTTGACCGGCCTGAGCATTCATAATCTTTATCCGGGACACTATATAGTGGAAATAAGCGGTCGCTCGAATAATATGCGAAAACGGATCCTTGTGCGTCGATAATGTCTGGTCCGCGAAGACGGAGCGATTTACGTATCGTATATTCTCCGCCGTGGCGCCTTTGCGTGCCGCGGCGGAGATATGTTGTTCTTTTTACTAGAATTTGCTTTTGAGTATTGCCGATAGGAGAGGAAGATTTATGAATTTTGCCGGAAGAAGCATATATGCCCGCCAAACGATACTGTGGGGTATAATGGGATTTATTGGTACACTATTGGTGGTAATGGTGGGTTGTTCCGATACCGGGACCGAGCCCACGGACGATCCCACACCGGAGAGTGCGGCTACGTCGTTTGACGCGACACGAGTCGATTCGATCGAGGGGCTTGAGTTTCTGGATAAGGCTATGCTGGAAAACCACTTGGGAGGTGCACGATTCAGGCTGGCATTCGTGCACGAAAAGCACCTCTATGTAACGGGTACCGAAATATATCCCGCCTGCCTTGATTTGACACAAGGCGATGAGGGGTTGAACGGTGGATATGGCGATATAAGCAGTCCTCTTTTCTCGCCGGACGGTTCGATGATCGTATATGGAGGAGAGCGATACGGCACTACCGGAAAGAACGTCTCTTTTTGCGCCATTCTTCCTCCTTCGCTCGACGGGCCGATAAAGCGATTGACCGTCGAACATCCGGAATCCTCGGCCGGCGAACCTCGCTGGTTGGTTGGCGGGGGCGAGACGCGAATTTATTTTATCAATGCATTCGTGAATACGGCGATAGGTATTGATGAAAATGCGGCCGAATTAAGCTTGGACGGTGAGACATACTATGCCGTCCTGAGTGGCGAAACGATTCAGGGACCATACGAAACGAATTTCCCCGGCGCCTTCAAGGGTGGTATATCAAAAGACGGTGTCTGGGTTGGGACCGCCTACCAGAAGGCGGCGTTATATAATACGCAAACCGATTCGTTACATTTGCTGGGCCGACAAATTCAATGGTGTAACGCATCGATAAATCCCTTTAACGGCGGACCCAATACCGATTATCTGATGATGCTTTCGTTTGGGAATATAAACGACCAAAATGATCTTGACACCGGGCGGCTAATTATATCCGTCGAAAATGATACGTTGTACGAAATGGGACATGAAAATATCTGGATAACCAATGCCGAGAACAAAATGGTGTGGCATTCGAAGAAACCGGCGGGTTACATGACCTGGGAATTGGCCGAATGGTCAACGCATCCGGCTTACGCCACCGCCTTGGGCAAGACCCGGAACATGGAAGATAGGTCGGAGTTTGGTCACCTTTTTATAATTCGACTCCCGGACTTGACCTCGAATGATGAATCGGTTTTGGCTGAGTCGGATGATGACGACAATGTAAAGGTTATCGCCGCTTCCTTGAATTATAATAGAACGTATTCCCATTTATGGGTTGAACAGTAGCCACGATTTTTAGTTCTGAAAGGTAGGGAATCGATGAAACGTAATACCGCTTGCCTGATAGTAACCGGCCTGTGTTTGCGCTTGTTTGTTACGGTGGGGGCGCAGGATATGATAGTCAGGCGTGCCGACCAAAGCCAAACAGGCTACCAATGTACGGCGATTGATTCACTGAAAGTGAGTGATGCCGAGTTCGCCGTCTACAGGGAAGGTGGCGGTGAAACCACAATCGCTTCCGACGAACTCGCTTCGGTATCATTCGCCGACACCGAAGGGGCCGAAATTGACAAAGTGCACTTCTTGGTTACCGAAAATAGAGCCCGCTCCTATTCGCTCGACGAAATCGAAAGAATGGAATTGGAAGAACCGAGTGCTTCCGTGCGTCCGGGCGCTATAGCTCGGGCGGGAGTGGGCGCAGCCGTTCGCAGCCACCCTAATCCATTTCATAAACAAATTACCATTAATTTGAACATCCAGAGAGCCGGACCGCTGGAAATTACCTTGTACAACGATCGCGGTCGAATGGTGCGAAGTCTGTACAAAGGTTTTATGCCCGAACTAAGCCGCACTTTCACCTGGGACGGTACCGACGAGGCCAACCGCATGGTGGGATCGGGAGCCTACTTCGTCGTTGTTAAAACCGGCGGGGGATACGCCAAACCCCATCGAATCGTATTAGCGCGGTAAAAAAGGTCATTCCCACAAAAAAGAGAGGAAAATCACATGAATCGAGCGATTTGGGTAACCATACTGTGTCTTACTTCGACCTATTCGATTAGCGCCGAACAAAACTTCATTATTCATCTGAAATCGGGCGATTCCGATACAATACCCGCGGCTATAGTGGAAAGTATCGTTTTCAGCAAAGCAAGGCCTCCTTGCTCTTCTGAACAATGTGCCGAAGGAACATACGACGACAGCGATGGTAGCTACCTGAATGTCGTTTATCCGCGGAAGAACGAAGTCATATATGTGAGAGATACGGCTGAATTTTGCTTTTGCGGTGAACCGGAAGATTTCAACTCGTATAGGGGAATGGAGGAATACAATGTTACAATTTATTTGCATGATGAGCAATATTACTGGAATTCAAACAGTCTCGATCAGTTGAACGGTGCGCAGCAAACATGGGTCATAACCGACTCCGCATTCGTTGTCTCACTAAAAACTTACAGCAGCGAGACCATTGATCCTTGCGGTAAGACTATGGTAGAAATCGTCGATTACAACGACGGCGCCATAAATAGAGGGTGGTCCGAAACGTTTTTTATCAAAAAGAGATACTGATAACGGTCCGTTGTAATCGCCCCCAACCAACAATTTTTTACTTGTTGAATGGCCGAGTGCATGGGTACACTACCGTGCACCGGCCTTTTGTTCCCGCAAACAAAGGCGGCTAAGAACCGCCCTGGACGGCAATGTCCGCCCGAAGCCGCCATCTCCTCGATTAATACCTAATTTGCGCAAACATTACCGGAGTTATCATATACATCCACATCCCAAGCTCCAACCTATACTTGGCTCCGCAACTCAATAGTGTTGAAGAATCCTTGCCCAAATGCCGATAGAACAAATAATGGGTCAAACCGGTCGACCAAACCGTTCTATGCCTGCAAGCAGGGGAGTATCACATGATCGTCATTACCGGAATGCATCGCAGTGGAACTAGTTGTGTGGCGGGGCTTCTTGCGCGGTGTGGGCTGTCTTTGGGAACTACCCACCCGCTGCTGAACGAATCTAGGTTCGATAACGAAATGGGTCATTTCGAGAATAAAACGGTAATCGCGATTAACGAAGTGATCTTGCAGAGAGCCGGCGGCACGTGGTACAACCCTTCTTCACCGGAGTCCATCCTCGAGGCCGGCGCCGCACTAGTACCTTCCATCACCCATTTCACCCACCGGTTCGACGGGCGGCTGGTGAAGGATCCGCGTTTGTGCATTACCATGCCGATATGGGAGCGCAGTTGTTTTGCGTTGGAGGGTATCGTTTTTTGCTTGCGCAATCCGATGGCGGTCGCCGAATCCCTGGCACGCCGGGACGGATTCCCGATAGAGGTCGGCTTGGCCATGTGGTTCGAATACAATAGGCGGTTCGTGTTGAATGTTCCGTCCTTGCCCCTGGCAATTCTGGATTATGACACCATAGCCGAGGATTTATCGGAAAAGGTATCGACGGCACTGAGTAGGGTCGGTCTTGAAATTTTCCCCAGGGAAGTTGAGGACCGTATTGGAGGATTCTACAATCATAGGTTGAATCATAACCCCGGCGGTGGGAACCGCGGCGCTCAAGTACCCGATGCGGTTTGGGAACTCTATGAAGTTCTTCGCGCCAAAGCGCTTCGTCCCGCATCGCACACTTTGACCGCGGCTTGATTTGCGGTTTAGGTGTTTTTACCCCATCGTTAAATACATGTCCATTGGACATGTATTTAAGCAATTGAAACATTCTAACCAATGGCCAAAGTTGTATCTATTTCCGGATTCCACCACCGGTGAAATCCGGAAATCTCAATTTATGTCAAACGAATTTCCGCCCTTCGGGAAAGCCCCACGGCATCCAAGCGCACCGCTTGCGCGGGTCCCGGTAAGCGTTTACTCACACCGTCAAGGAGTGGTTCTTTTTCGCCGGCGGCGCGAGCATGCTCCCGGCTGTCCATCGTGGACCGGCGTGCTCTACGGCCGTAATGGCCTTCGAGGCCCATCCCCGCCTCATGCTTGAATACCGAGGAACTTTTGCATCGATGGGGCTTGTCCCTCCGCCGGGTCTATCTTATCTTGTGGTTTGACGATGTCGGTAAGAGAATTCAGCCCTTTGGGTGCTTACACTTAAACCCGAGCGCTACCTACCTTGCCTGTCCATAGCTGAGGTGTTGCGGCTTTTTTAGGGCCGTCACGTCTCGGGGACTATTCATGGCGTTGTAACGCGCGGGAAACAAGGAGACTCGATGAATACGCGCAGCTTTAAGCGCTGCGGAGCACCAGATCCTCGAGCAGATTCTATCTCCTCAATGTAACGTACTCTATGCGCCCTCGTCCTCAAGCTCGCCCGCTCGGAGAATCGCACTTTTACCGAAACGAGCGAGGATCGAATCCATTGTTTTTTCCGACACGCGCCATGGGTCGCTTCTTTGGTCCGGGATGAACAGGTCCGTTTGAACAACTTCGGTAAAGTTGGTTATGCCTACACCGATGAGCCTGAGCGCGTGAACGCGTGGGGCTATTTGGTTTAGGAGCATCAGCGCTTCACGGAAGATGTCTTGGCTTAGGTCTGTGGGTCGTGGGAGTGTGCGACGCTGCGAACGGCGTTGAAAATCGGGTGTCCGATAGGTCAGGACAACCGTCATTCCCTTAACTCCCCTTTTCCGCGCTCGCCTTCCTACCTCGCTCGCGAGTGTTAGGAGCGTGCGACGCCACTGTTCCGGGTTTGTCGAGTCTTGCGGGAATGTATGTTCGCGCGAAACCGATTTGACTTGACCGCCTTCTTCCACTTCGCGCGAATCTCTCCCGCGGCATAGTGAAAACAGTGCGAGGCCGTGCTTGCCGAATCGCTGTTCGAGTAATTCCGATTTCAACTTTTGCAGGTCACCGATGGTATGTATGCCGTAAGCAGCGAGTTCTTGCCGCATACGCCGGCCTACCCCCCAGATACGCGATACAGGCATGGGTGCCAGCCAGTTTTCGATCTCATGTTCGCTGAGTGGAGCGTGGGTGATTCCCGCCGGTTTTTGCAAATCGGATGCGAGCTTAGCGAGGAATTTATTCGGTGCAATTCCAATCGATGCCGTAAGCCTTGTGCGGTCAATTATCGTTTGCGACATTGTTCGCGCGGCTTGATACGCCGGCCCCCAAAGCTTTTCGGTACCCGTCATATCCACAAACGCCTCGTCGATGGAGACTTGCTCGACTGCCGGCGAGAACGAGTGGAGGATTTTCATGATTTTAGCGGATTCTTCCGCATAGGCGGACATCCGCGGCCGAAGGTATACGCCGTGAGGACACCGCCTATATGCCTCGTTTATGGGCATTGCCGAGTGTACACCGTACTTTCTTGCCTCGTAATCGGCAGTCGAGACGACTCCCCGGTGACCCGGTTGGGCACCTATGATAACAGGTTTGCCCACAAGCGAGGGATTGTCCCGTTTCTCGACGGCGGCAAAGAACGCATCCATGTCGATGTGAAAGATAGTGCTGATAGTCGGTCGAAACTCCATTCGCCGCCCCCGGTTTCATCCGCGATTGGTTGCATCGTCCATGACGATATACCTACCAAAATACGTGTTTGTAGAAAGCTTGATTCAAAACGCGATGTTATTTTTAATCAATGAATACTTACAAAGCTATGCCGTTTCAGGGGCTCACAACCACCCATATCGTAAAAAACGCAAACGCACTTACCCTTGCTCAACTGCCGGACAAAGCGGTCCGGTTGGTGGTCACCTCACCGCCGTACCCCATGATTCCGATGTGGGACAAGGTGTTTTCGGAGCGGAATTACCAAGTGGAGAAGGCGCTGAGCGCGGGGGAGGGGCTATCCGCTTTTGAACTGATGCACGTTGAGCTGGATAAGGTATGGAATGAGGTGTACCGTGTGCTCGATGACGGGGGATTCGCCTGCATTAACATCGGGGACGCGGTGCGGACGGTGAATGGGTGTTTCAGGCTTTATGCGAATCACGCGCGCTTGCTGTCGGCTTGTGTCTCCATCGGTTTCGATGTGCTGCCGACGATCCTCTGGCGAAAACCTACCAACGCGCCAAACAAGTTCATGGGTTCGGGAATGCTTCCCGCGGGTGCCTACGTCACGTTGGAACACGAGTACATCCTGGTGCTTCGCAAGGGGAGTAAACGGGTCTTTCGTACGGTCGAAGAGCGGAATCGTCGGCGAATGAGCGCTGTTTTTTGGGAAGAGCGCAACAAGTGGTACTCGGATGTCTGGACCATACCCGCAACGCGGCAGGTGTTACTCGACACCGGTATGGTTCGTCGAAGCGCCGCGTTTCCGTTGGAACTGGCATATCGCTTAGTATGTATGTATTCGGTGGTCGGTGACACCGTGCTCGACCCGTTTCTCGGTACGGGTACCACTTCGCTTGCATGCGCCGCCGCGGGGCGTCACAGCCTAGGTGTCGAGTGCGATCGAGAATTCGCTGAATTTGCGCTAAAGCGGATTGCGGAGGTTGCATCACCGGCCCAAGAGCGGGCTCGACGAAGGCTCGAAGAACACGAAGCCTTTCTGACCGAGTACCGGCTTAAAGGAAAAGTCCCCGGCTATTGGAATCGGCCTCATGGTACAAAGGTGGTAACCGGCCAAGAGACGGATTTAACCGTCCTGTGCGTTGATTCCATCCGGAAGACCGAAGACGGGCAGGCGGCAGTTCATCGGCAAGCATTATAGATCCCTTCCCGATCATAGCACCCGTTTCCAAGTTACCCTTTACCTGATCCACCACTCATTATAGAATATTGATGTGGCCTGAGCATGGGCTACGTAACGGTAGTGTGTTGTAGGACCGCACCAGTAGAGAGTGCCGACGGGAAGCACCGCTCCGGTATCCGCCACATTCGTGCGCGCAATGCGCACTAAAGATACGGGTCCACAATGAATGCTACACCCATGGAGAGTCCGCTGATGAAGGCCTTTGGCGTAAAAGGTCTCAAGGGAGATATGGTGGGACAAGCTTCGGCACATGAAGATGCCTCTCGGCGAAAGCCAAACCCTTCCGGATCCGATAAAAGTAAGCTGCGCAAAGTGGTGGTCAGGCCGTCGGGAAAGGATGCGGCTACCGCGTATGATGGTTTACCGGGCGCCGTCAGCATGCCGGATGGGAAGGTCCCCGTGAGCCTGGGGTCGGGCAGGATTACATCGCTGCTCTCGAAGGGCGGGATGGCCATGATCTATGAGATATGGAACCCGACGCTCGAGGTGAAACGAGCGGTGAAGCTCCTTCGGCCGGACCATACCGAGGACTCCGCTCAAAGGTTCGAGACCGAAATGAAAATCAGCGCAAAGTTACACCATCCGAATATTGTGGAGATCTACGCCGTCGGCAAATGGAGGGACTTGCCTTATATAGAGATGGAGGAAATTGACGGAGCGACGGTCGAGAAGTTGATCGCGGAAAGCGGCTGTCTGCCCGTTGAGGTCTGTACCTCCATCGCAATTATGGTGGGGAGAGCGCTGAATTATGCCCATAATCAAAAATGTGTAATTTACGGGAGGGAATATCACGGTGTGATCCATCGTGACCTCAAACCCAGCAACGTCATGGTTACTAGGCAGGGTGTGGTGAAGCTTATGGATTTCGGCATCGCCAAGCCCACGACCGCCAGTCTGGTCACCTGCGGCAACGTGGTGGTCGGGACGCTTCAATATCTTTCGCCGGAGCAGTTGGAAGGCAAGGATATTGATGTTCGAGCCGACATCTATTCCCTTGCCGTGGTGCTGTACGAAATGCTCACGGGTAAGAAAGCCTTTCCGCAGGATCAGCTTGCGATGCTGGTGCCGAACAAGCTGGGAAGTCGCTATGTGCCGCTCGATGATTACTGCATCAAAATTCCGCGAGCGTTGCGTCAACTGATTCACCAGTGCCTTCATCACGCCAAAGAAAAACGCGTGGCCAATGCGCTGGATTTTTTGCGTGTTTTGGGCCGGATTCACAAGGATATAACCGACAATTCACCCGAACAGGTGTTGGCTCGTTATATGGTGAAGCCTCGGCGCTCGCGAGTGCGGGTGGAAATGAGAATTCGGCGCAGGATTATGCCGGCGGCGGCTATAGTCATAGTTGGAGTTGTTGTCATTGCATCGAGTATTGTGCCTTTTCTGGTCCCAACTTTTGGCTCTTACCTGAAAGAGACATGGGGAAATATCAACGATAAGCCCTTCGTCGATGAAAACGTCTTTCAATTGGCTGGACGACCATCGAAAAACCACGCGAACGACACCGTCGAGATGAATTCCGGGAACAATGCGGAGCCAAGCGAAGCGGCGGAGAAAGCTCTTCGACTTCCCGAAAAGGTGCCGAAAAACAATGAGGTTGAGCAAACTCCCAAGAAACCGCCGCCGTCGCCTCAGCTCGGCAAAAAGGTCACATCCAAGG
>WJJU01000830.1 GCA_014729595.1 Chitinivibrionales bacterium | reverse complement strand
CCAACACGGCGTCCGCGACGGCTTGAGTTATAAGACTCACCGATTTGATGGCATCATCATTACCCGGGATCGGATAATCGGTAACGTCGGGGTCGCAGTTGGTGTCAACGAGGGCTCCAATGGGAATACCGAGCACATTTGCCTCGGCCACGGCTATATGCTCTTTTATGACGTCGACTGCGAAAATGGTGGTGGGAAGCCGGCGCATCGCGCGGATACCGCTTAAGACACTGAGAAGCTTTTCCTTTTTCTTCATGAGTGAAAGCACTTCCTTCTTCGGCAGCGCTTCCATCGTCCCGTCGGTCTCCATCTTCTCAATTTTTTCCAGTTTCGCGATGCTTTGGCGCAAAGTCTTGAAATTGGTAAGCATACCACCCAGCCATCGCTCGGTCACATAGGGCATGCCGCATCGCTCGGCTTGCTCGCGTATGCTGTCCTTGATCTGCTTTTTGGTGCCTACAAACAGCACTTTTCCGCCGTTGCTTACATCTTTTTTTACATGCGTAAGGAACTTGTCGAGGCACTGCAGAGTGCGGTTGAGGTCCACAATATAGATGCCGTTGCGCGGACACAAAATAAAGCGCTTCATTTTTGGATTCCAGCGCTTGGTTTGATGACCGAAATGCGTACCCGCCTCGAGCAAATCGTTCAGTGTTATACCAGCCATAATCTGATTTCTCCCTTACACTAAATTTGGGTTGTAACCTCCACTCGCTTTATCGCTCAGAATAATTGCGACATGGCCGCAACACCCATCCTGAGCCGGCGAAGTGTGTGAAAATATTGATTTCCGGACCAAACGGAACAATGAGTTCCGTCAGCGCTTCGAGAATTGGAAACGCTTCCGCGCACCCGCAAGACCGTATTTTTTACGCTCAACCATACGAGAGTCACGTGTTAAGAGACCATTCTTGCGAAGTTGGTGACGGTAATCCTCGCTGATCTGTGCCAAAGCACGAGATACCCCCAGCCTCAGGGCACCGGATTGACCGCTCAATCCCCCTCCGCGGACGCGGGCCACCAAATCATACGCTTCGGTGACCTGCAGCAGTTCCATGGGCTTTTCCACGTCCATTATTAGCGTACTGCTTTTGAGATAATCCTCAAACTTTTTGCCGTTAACAAGCCGCTTCCCTTTTCCGGGTTTGAGCATGACACTGGCAATCGCGTTTTTTCGTTTTCCCGTTCCCGAGAAGACATTGCTCTCCAAAATTGCTCTCTCCTTTTTCGTCTCTTCAGTTATGCGGGTATGCCGTTAGTCTCTACTTCAGTGAAAGCTCCGTCGGCTTCTGAGAGGCATGCGGGTGTTCATTCCCGCCGTATACGTGCAGCTTTTTAAATATTTGCCGACCAAGCGTAGTCTTCGGAATCATACCGCGCACGGCATGGCTTATCACACCGGCCGGATCTTTTTCCATTTGCTCCCGGTAAGTCCTGCTTTTTCCGCCACCCGGATACTTTGAGTGACGGAAATATTCTTTTGTTTCGGGCTTGCGTCCCGATAGGAAAACCTTGGCTGCGTTGAGCACCACGATGTGATCACCATGGTCCTCGTGCGGGGAGTAGGTTGGCTTTTCTTTCCCCATCAGCTTGAGGGCCACCCGCGAAGCCAGCCGTCCTAAGACCTGATCGGTGGCGTCCACCACATACCACTTACGTTCCGCGTTCTTACCTGAACTCTTCGGTGCACTACTCATAAGTCTCGCTCTTCCTCTGTATGATTTAGCTTCCACGCAGGCAAGCTGAAAACAGTCTGCTGAATATATACTGTAGGCGGCGTGAATGTCAAGATTTATATTGGTAAGATGAGGGTTTAGCTGCTCTCAGTCGAAACGAGACTTTGAGGGGACCGAATGACGCCACGAAATATACTTGGCCTAAAGGTGCGCCCGCGAAGGTGAATGGATGGGATAGGTTGGCCGATGCCGCAGACGATACGTACCTTTAAGCACGAAGCATTTCTGCCCTTGCGGCGACTTGTAGACCTTAAAAGGATGCAACGACAAAAGATCAGTCTTGTCGTTCCCGCGCGCAATGAGGAAGGAACAATCGGCGACATCATTACACTCGCCCGCAAAGAGCTTCACGAGAATAATACGCTATTGGATGAAATCGTGGTGATGGACGGGGGATCAACCGACGCCACCGTCCAACGTGCCGCCCAAGCCGGCGCCGACGTCGTAGAAGTCGAAAGTGTCGCCGTCGAGCACCACGCCCCACCGGGTAAGGGGACGGCTCTCTGGAAATCGCTTTTCGTAACTAAGGGCGACATCGTGGTATGCGTCGATGCCGATATCCGCAATTTTTCCGAGCGTTTCATTTACGGCGTTCTGGGACCCTTGCTCACAAATGACGCCATAGTTTTTGTGAAAGGCGCCTATCGAAGGCCGTTGGTCTTGGAGGGAGTGGCCGATGAAAACTATGGCGGCCGTGTAACCGAAATTTTGGTGCGCCCCCTCCTGAGCGCCTTTTATCCGGCGTTGGCTCGACTATATCAACCCCTGGCCGGCGAATACGCTTTCCGCCGGGAGGCCGCTGAACGGGTTCCGTTTTTTTCCGGCTATGGTGTCGAAATCGGTCTGGTGATGGATATGTATCGCCTGTGGGGTCTTGAAGGATTCGCGCAAGTCGATATGGGCGTGCGGTACCATCGCAATCGTTCCGGTGTCGAGCTGGGGCGAATGGCGTTTGGAATAATGCGAGCGGTACTGCGGCGCTTGGAGGATGAAGGACGCGCCCACTTTCCAGAGGAGCCGTACAATACCATGATTTCGCCCGGATTGAGCGGGTGGGAAGACATGCCGCTAATCGATGTGGAACTTCCTCCGGTGCAACGTGGCGTAAGGGGAGGCGAATGACATGATCACGACAGTTTCTTTAGAAGTCATCCTCCTGGCGGTGCTGCTGGTTTTTTCGGCTCTTGTGGTTGTCCGTAGTTTAAGAATGCCCGCCGCCTTTGAGCAAAATGAACAAAAGCGCGCCAAGATGCGCAAGGAGCGTTTGGATGCTGTATTCGAGGGCGAGGACGACGAAGACGGCGTTGCGGACGAGAAAAACGCTCAGGACGATGAACAAGCCTCAGAAGACCCTAAATCTGCATAAACACCGTTGCTTTGTCCACCTCATCATTGACGCCGTCGAGGAGAGGCTCCATGGGCGTATGCTCGAGACCCAAGTT
>WJJU01000829.1 GCA_014729595.1 Chitinivibrionales bacterium | reverse complement strand
GGCATATCGATGCGAACTCGGTATTGGCGACCGTGGCTCTGAAACTTTTGTGTTCGCTCGACCATGACACGGCAGCTCTGTAGGTAATCGCAAATGGTGTCCAGCTTGTCGCATCGCTGCCGTATAAGCTCCTCCAATGCGTCGGTCTTCGTGACATCGCGGTACGAAATGGTAGGGGGTACATTCATAAATTTCTCCTTAGCTGTCGAAGCCGTTGACGGAAAACGCGTGTATTGATCTCATCCGCTCTCCGCCTGGGCAACATCCTGAAGCATATCTTTGATCCGCGCCGCATCCAGCGCGGCGTAGCCCGCGTCATCGTTATCAAAGTACAGATAGACCTCTCGACCTTCATCGCTCCAGTTTTGCATAGTCCTCGCCCAACCTCGAAGCGTTCGGCCGTCGTAGTCGCCTGTATAGTACGGTTGCGGACCATGAAGTCGCACATAGGCAAAGGGGCCCGCGATTCGTCGGGGCGACGCGTCCTGTCCCATATGGTAAAGGCAATGTGCCGCTTCGTACTCATCGAGCAACGCATACGTGCGTTCGTTAAACCAACTCGGATCACGGAATTCAAAGGCATAGCTGAAGTCCCGAGGCAGGGAACCGAGAAAATCTTTCAGGCGCTGATGATTGCATCGCCATCGTGGCGGTAACTGGAAAAGAATGGGGCCAAGCTTATCTTGCAGCCCCTCGGCACGTGATAAAAGTGTCGTCAACGCATTCCCCGCATCGCGCAGCTTTTTTAGGTGAGTAATGTAGCGGCTTGCTTTGACGGAAAAAATGAATCCTTGCGGAGTCTGCGAGCGCCACGAGGAAAAGGTTACACGGTTTGGAAGGTGGTAGAATGAGTTGTTTATCTCCACCGTATCGAACCGCTCCGCATACCATCCGAGCCATTCGTCGACCGGCAAATCGTTCGGGTAGAAGGATCCACGCCAATGCGGGTAGCTCCACCCCGATGTTCCGATTCGCATCTCTTTGCGTTCTTCGGGCTCCCGTGTGCGCACGCACTCTCCTTGCCTTGTCGATTCCTTATCCTTCCCACAATCCGCGTAGTTTTTCGGGAAACATCGAGCGTACCTCGGAGATTTCTCCTTCGGTCACTTCATTTTGAATAACCGCGAACACCTCTTTGACGATCCGCTCGATGTTTTCGGGCTCACCGGCGCCCAATCCCATGCGTTCCCGCACGTGTTCCAGGAACACTCCTTTGTCGCGAATCTTTTCGGGCGTTTTCGAAGGTTCCCAACCGTCAAAGTAGATGCCGCGCACGAGGAGCGGCAGTTGCGCACTGAAGTGGGCCGATTCCTCGATGGTCAGACGATCGCGCAGAGCGTGCAATACGGCACGGAATGCATGGTAGGCCCGCTGACGACTAGTCCATCCGAGTCGCTCCATTATCAAATTGAGCCATCGTTCGGTCTTCTGAGTGGTTGTGTCGAATGCATCGAGACCAGTCATGGCCATAGGACCCTCCTTCGTTATGGATTTACCGCAAATCAGAGAACGTATGGTCAACACTGACCCAACAAAAACCGCGCCAATAATTGACGGCGTACTTTTTCGCGATTACCCTTCTCGCTCTTGCTCTATGATGATGATAATGCAAAATGAATCCGCATGTTTCCGCTTCCGTGAAGAGGGTTTCCGAATACGGGAATCATCGCTTCCAAGCCGGTCATCGAACAAGCTCGATAAACCGTTTTTCATCGATTGTTTTAACCCCACGTTTTCGGGCCTCATCGAGTTTGCCGCCGGCATTGGTGCCGACAACCACCATGTCGGTATTGCCGCTCACGCTCGAAGACGCATGGCCGCCGAGGGATTCGATTTTTTCTTTAGCCTCTCGACGCGTAAAGCTTTTGAGTTCCCCGGTCAGAACAATTGTTTTGCCCTCAAGAGGACCGTGTTTCGTGCTTTTCCCGCCGCGAGGCGTAACGCCGGCATTTAGAAGACGGTCGAGTTCCTTGGTGTTGCCTTCATCGGCAAAGAATGATGCGATGCTGTCGGCCACTTGCGGCCCGATCTCCTCGATATTCATCAATTCTTCCCGATTGGTCTGCCGCAGACGGTCGAATGTGCCGTAGCGATCCGCCAATAATCGTGCGATATGCTCACCGACTTCGGGAATAGCTAAGGCGTATATGAAGCGGTCCAGCCGGGGCTTTTGACTCTCCCGTATCGATTTATGAAGCGCTTGAGCGGATTTTTGTGCGAATCCCTCCAACGACTCCAACTGCTCGGGATAGATACGGTAGAGATCTGACAGTCGACGTATCATTCCGCGTTCAACAAGCTGATGCGCGGTGCGTGTGCCGAGATTTTCTATATTGAGCGCCTCACGCGAAGCATAGTGGGTCAGCCTTCCTACTAATTGTGCCGGACAACTCAGGCCGCCGGTGCACAGGTGGAAAGCACCTTCCTTTTGAACAAGGCTGTTGCACGACGGACAGCGCCGGGGCATGGCGAACGGTGCCGGACGATTGCGGGGGGACGACACCTTTTCTACAATCTCGGGTATAACATCCCCCGCTCTCATTACGCGCACTCGGTCTCCCGGCCTGACAT
>WJJU01000828.1 GCA_014729595.1 Chitinivibrionales bacterium | reverse complement strand
TCGCAAAACCTTCTTTTTGCGTGCTTTTTTAAAACGGGCCGGCTATCGTTTTATGGATCTGGGTGATCATGTGAAAGAGGATGTACGGTGGGGCAAGGAATACGGTAATCGTATGCAGTGCAATCCGCTTTATTTCACTTCGGGTAGCCTGATTCGTAACCTTTTGGAGATCGAGAAGACCACCGGACTCAGTAAGGAAGAGATTGTTAAGCGGTACGTGTTCCTGGGGGGCGGCGGACAGTGCGGCCCATGTCGATACGGTATGTATCCGCAGGAGTATTTGAAGGTTGTTAATGATGCCGGATTCAAAGGGTTTCGCATATTGATATTCTCTTCGGATATCGTTCAAGATCCAATGCCCAAGAAAAGCGCGTTCCCATTCAGTGTGGCTTTCAAGATCAACATTGCCGTCTCCATTATTCTCGCGGACTTGATGCATATCGCCGAATGTGCACTCCGGCCTGCGGCGAAGGATAAGGAGAAAGTCATGAACGTACTGGATGAAGCGGAGAAGATTGTACTCGAAGCGTTTAGCAGCCGATGGTATCTTCTGAAACTGCCGGGGGCTTTGCGTAAAGTTGGAAAGATGTTCGCCGAGGTTCCTCGGCACAACCATCGACTTCCTCGGATATACGTCACCGGCGAAAACTTCGCCAATTATTCGCACAACGACGGAAACTACAATCTGCGGCGCTTTATTATGGATGAAGGTTGTGAAGTGTTGCCGGGAATATTTACGCAACGGGTAATGTACGACAATTGGCGCCGAAAGCAAGAGGCGTTGCGAGGGCTTAAATATGCCGAAACGGGGCGTGAGCACCGCGCTTGGCGCCGATCGTTGCGCAAACAAAATGTCTCTTCCGCTATAGTAAATTATTTCTATCAAAAATATCGTAAGGCGTTGAACCCCGAGGCTTTCGGCGGGAAGGCTGATCTGTTGGACCTTGACGAACTCGCATCGCTGGCAAGAGACTTCTACCATCCGGAGATATTCGGCGGCGAGGGAAATCTTGAAGTGGCCGAAGCCATATACTATTCCGACAGGGTCGATGGGTTTATATCGAGCAAACCCTTTGGATGCATGCCTTCATCGGGGGTCTCGGACGGTGTCCAAGCCAAAATACTCGCCCTTCATCCAACCTTGAATTTCCTTTCGATCGAAACCAGCGGTGACAACGAGGTTAATATTCTCAGTCGTGTCTCGATGACGCTGTTCAAGGCAAAGCAGAAGGTGCGTCGGGAAGCGCAGGCCGCGAAAGATGCGGCCGCGGCACCCGTGTAGGATTGTGTTGCCGGCGACGCCGATACCGTCTAGAAGGGCGTATCGCTGCGGCATCCGCGGTTACGGTTCACAACCGTTACTTATTTGTGTCAATGCTCTCGCGGTGGTCGGGCTTTTTGCCGAAAAGCAGTTGAAGATAAATTTTGAAACGATGAGCCGTGAATGAAAGTGGGTCCCCGTCGGCTTCATCGTTCGGATTGAGTGCTCCGCGGTTGAGCCGCCCCCCGTTGCCCCGAAAATACCCGTAACGATGTCCTTGGTACACAACACCAACCTCTATTCCGTTGCCCCCCGATACTTTTTTCAGTGAGGACACGCCCAGGGTCCATGAAGCGCCCACGCCGTTGTAGTGGTGCTCACGGCTGAAACTCTTGTGGATTGAATGGTTTTGTTCTCTGTTGTAGAGAGTCAAGCGTGCCCAAGGGGTCACACCCAGGCCGAGAACGAATGATGTATTGTCGACGTTGTCAATAGAGAAGTATTCGTCGTTTATATTCACGTAAAGTGCACCTTCAAGAGAGGCGCTTGCCAAGGCGAGCCGTGCCGTCCGCTCCCACCATGTTCCCAGTGAATCGCTCTCGGCGGTTCCTCGAAACGTTTTCCGGATCCCGGCAAAGCTTGCCGCCAAGGCAATGCGACGCCCGTCGCGAAGCGGGGTCGAATAGGTGACTGTCAACGGGAAGGATACGTTATACGGATTCGGCTCTTCAACGATCCCAAACCCCGTCGCCATAGCGCTGTCGGCGCCGCGGGAAAGATCCGTGACCTGCTCGGGCAGTCCCGTCTCCCAAAGATCGAATACCGGCATGCCACCCACGGCCCAGCCAACGCCAACCCCCATAAAGGGACGGTGCCAAACCCGAAAAGATGTGTCGACGGAGGCTGAATCGAACAAAGGTGCGGCGGTGTCGGAGGGTATGGAGTCGGCCAGAGTCGATGAAGCGAGAGGCGTGTCCGCGATTGCCGTGTCGCCGACAAACTCGCCGCCGACCGGCTCGGAGGACAAGCTGCCTTCCGGCTCTATGCTTGTCGCTGTATCGAGGGTATCCACGGTATCGACGGTATCGGTTGTACTGGATGCCGTATCGATACTTCGGGATGATTGGGAGTGGGGCGCCCTCGAAGGGTTAGCCGTGACCGTAACGATGATTAGTAGTAGTAAAGGGAGAACTCTCATGCGGTGCTCCTGATCTGATACGATTGCCCTACCATGCGGTTTTGTGGTTGACGGGGATTACCGTGAATGTGTGCTCGACTCTCCGGACGGCGAAACGGGCTCAGGGGTTTGCCCCTTTTTTTTCGGTGTCAAGTGTACCGCGCTTTTTAATAAAATATACGGCATTGCCCTTTTCATTCCAACCCATACAGTCGGCGAAGCTCTTGATGAAAACGAGGTCACTGTCATTGCGCCCATTGTTCTTTCCGTCACCGATACGATTATCGCCCGATCCGTTCACCGTGTCGGCTAGGACCACTTTTACCGCGGTGTCTTCGATTGCATAGGCAAAGGTAAGGGAAGGGGCGCTGTTCTTACCGTTAAGGTGAGAGAATGCTTTCGTCCCGAGGTCCGCGATACCGCGCGTGACCTGCTCGGTTTCGTATTGCTCGAAACCACGCTTATTCATCGACCGCGCAATTACCGGAAACCAGGATTCGAGATCCTCGAGACTTTGCGGTTCGAGTAGCGAAATGGTGTCCGTAACCGTAAAGCCCGGGAGGTAATCGGGCAGCGTTTTTTTGCCCGCTCCGGTGATCTCCATCGTAATAAGCGTGTAGTCGTCTTCGCAAAGGAAATCGCCAAGCTTGCCTTTGATCGCCGGCACGAGTTCGTCGAACGGAAGTCGACTGATCGATTGGACAATTTTTTGAAACCGTTTGTACC
>WJJU01000827.1 GCA_014729595.1 Chitinivibrionales bacterium | reverse complement strand
TACATAGAGCGGGATCCCCCCGACGATCATGAGCAACATCGCCAACAATTCGTTGTCCAGATAGCGCACAAAGAAGTCGGGTGGAAGCAGCCAGGATATCAAACCCGAGATGACTATGCCCACCACCAGTTGCACGGAGATATCGTCGAGGAATTCACCATAAGCATACTTGATCATTGCCGTGATTTTCTCGCCCCACGTATGCGCATGCCCCCCCGAGGCATCGCACACGCCGCAGGTTTCGGGCGGTTCGCTTTCGGTAGGCTCCCGCCGCACGGTACGTCCGCCAAGCGCGGTGGTAATGATACCACCGGTAACACCCATAACAAAAGCGGCCAACGGCCTGAAAACCGCGATTAGGGGTCCTAAAATGCCATAGGTGGCAATTATTGAATCGATACCGGTTTGGGGCGTTGAGATCAAAAACGAGACCGTAGCGCCGTCACTTGCCTTGCTCTTGCGCAACGACATGGCCGTCGGGACCACTCCGCATGAGCACAAAGGCAAGGGGACTCCAAGAACGGCCGCTTTTAGCGAATCGATAATCGACCCGCCGCCAAGATGCCTAGCTACGAAGCTCCTCTTAAAAAGGATATGTAATATCCCGGCGAACGTGAGTCCCAGCATCAGATAGGGCGCCATTTCCACAAAGGTTGAAACGATTTCGCTCAAGAGGGCTTTGAGATCAGGCATGGCTACGCTCACTTGTTAACTTAACCGGACAACTATACGCACATTCGTTTTGATTACGCCCGCCGATTATGCTTGTTGTTAATCCGGCGACAGTGCGGCGGGTTTTATTGATGTATCGCCTTAATCATATAATAGGCATAGCGATCGAAAACCTCACCCTCGCCGAATGCGCGCGGGTCGCCGGTTTGTTTCAGCATGTCCGTGAGCTTGCGGGACAACCGCTTTTGCGCATTGTCGTAAACCGGTTGATCCGCAACATTATGTAACTGATCCGGGTCCGTGCGAAGGTCATAGAGTTCCTCGGCGGGACGACGTCCAAACGCCAACCGAAAAAGATCTTTTACGTTCGGAGTGGTTCGCCGTTCCAGCATGTAGCGCTTTGTCGGCGACCGGTCGACATCGCTGTAGCCGGGAGGGGAGCCGGCCGGCCAGCGCTGTGGTTCATAATTTTTTATGTATAAATAGCCATTCGTACGAATCGCCCTCATCGGATAACCGTCAAGGGTCTTTTCTTGGGAACAGGTATGCCGTTCCCGTCCCGTCACCACAAAACTTCGGTCAACCCGCTCGTCTTTGTTTCTTCCGAATAACGGCAAGAGGCTGTTGCCGCTTACCCCGTCGGGCATATCGATTTCCAGCAATTCGTAAAATGTGGGAGCGATATCGCACAAAGACACAAAAGAATCTATGACCGTCCCCGCCTTGATTGCTTTGGGCCACCGAATCGCCAGAGGCACATGCGTACCGGAATCATAACATGTCGCCTTGCTCCGCGGGAACGGCATTCCGTTGTCGCTTGTAACCACGAGGATTGTGTTGTCGAGTTCTCCCATATCCTCGAGCAGTTCGAGCAGTCGCCCCAGGTCTCGATCGAACCGCTGCACCTCGCCGTAATAGTCACATAAATCTATTTTTACCGTCTCCGAACGAGGCAGCCACGATGGAATCGCAACTTTATCGGGATCCAACCCCGCTGCAATGCCGGAGCCTAATCGATACCTTCGATGCGGATCGTTGCTGCCGAACCATAAGCAGAACGGCGCTTTTCGACGGCGTGTGGCGAAGAAATGCCGAACGTTGACGTTCCAGGGACCGGCGGGATTATGCTCTCTTCCGCCGGCCTTGATATTTCCGGGCCCCCACCCCTTGCGGCAGTGGCCGACGTGATAACCCGCCTCGGCCAGAACATCGGTGTATGTCGGGAATTTGGCCGGAAGGGTGCCCCACAGATTCGCCCCCTGCTCGAGTTCCCAGTGATACCGTCCCGTTAAGAGGGCTGCGCGCGAAGGTGTACACGAGGCGGCCGAAACAAATGCGTTGGTGAAGAGTGCGCCCTCTTGCCCAACACGGTCAAAGTTGGGAGTGGCGATACCGGGTGTGCCGGCTACGCCGGCGTGCGGCCAGGACCAATCGTCGGCTATCGCGACAAGGATGTTAGGTCGCTCCGGCCGCGCCGGCCTTCTTCGCCCACACCCCGCCACGCCTGAAGCCGCAAGGGCACTTCCCGCTCCCCCCAGCGCCGCCAAAGCGCGACGGCGACTTATACCACCTGTTTCTTGTACACTCACGAAGAGTTTCCTTTTTGCGGCTGACTTTTAAACGCGGACCCATTTTGGGCGCAACGCTATTCCTGCCAATGCGTAAGATCTCTTTCCAAAAGCTTCTGTAACTTTTCTATATCGTCACGATAGGCCTTATGGAGCATGTCCCGTGCTTCGGGCTCCATGAAAATCGGCTCCAACTCCCCATCACGTATGCCCTCAATAACGCCCAGTATAACTGAATCGGGAACGCCGTTGAGAGATAAAAACTTGTAAAGCATACCCTTGAACGCCGTCGCCCTAAACAAGAAACGATAGAACGTGTTGCGAAAGCGCCCCGAAGCGTTAAAACGCAAATCGATTCGCGGCGCAAAGCTTTCATCAACACCCAGGAATTTATAGACCGACTGCATGAACCCGGGGGCATCGCGGCGAAAGTCTTCGAAAAGGAGAACTTGAACGTTACTGAATGCCTGCAGATATGCTTTGACCTGTCTGTAGTATAGCCCAACATCGCGATAGAACCAAAGATATTCCCAGTTGCTCCGCATTCTCTCGGGCTCTTCCCGAAGTGCCTGTTCGAAAGTCAGCGCTTCGCGTCCGTCCCGCACCATCATTTTGTATGCCGAGAAAGCCCGATCGATCGGGTTGCGCAGCACGATAATAATCTTAACGTCGCCAAGTACTTTCTTGATGACGGGAATCGCTCTGCGATAATAGTAAAGGTTCTCGACGCTGGCTTCTCCGACCGCTCGTTCTCTATAGGCCCTCCTGAACAATCCACGGTATTCTCCAAAGCTTTTGACGGTAAAACCTTCGACGAAATCATCACCGGGCCCACGAAGCGGGAACTTAAGAAACTGAGACGAAATAAACTTGGGCTCTTTTATAGGGCTCATGTACACCTGTGGGTGCTGAGCGAGGTAGCTCGCTATTGCGGTTGTACCCGCCTTTGCTGCTCCGACAATCATAAAATTGGGCAGTCGCACCTGCCTTCGCCCGAAAAATGCCATGCTCCGTATCGATTCCGTTTGCCGAATTATACCGCCGAGCGGGAATTGGTGAAGTCGCTTTTCATAAGAAAACCGTGCTTCCATGCCCGAAATCACCCGCCGGAATAGACTGCTGAACTGTTAAAAATAGTTGTCCCGACAACATGCAAGACAGGTATCGGGACAAAATCCGCTAAAGAATGAGGAGAGAAGCGGCTCGGCGACCCTTTAGTCGAGCCGCTGTCGAGGGGCGTCGAAAAAGATCCGTCCCGCTCAAGCCGCCTGAGCGCCCTGTCGCGAGAGCAGATAATTGCGCTCGGCTTCCAACCGAGCAACCTGGAGTTCAAGAAGACGCCGTTGCCCACGGGAATCAGGGCCATCCCCCAACGAGTATTCGATCCCTTTGATCTCATTGATAGCCTTTTCGACTTCACTGAGAAATTCATTGGTTGTCTTCGACATCCTTCACGCCTCCCTGATGAACATCTTAATCATGTACTTGCCTTTGTTTGCCCCCAAGGACCCCACCCTTACATGATGAATGTTTGAAAAATACTAGAAGCCCGATAGAAATGTAATAGCTTTTGCATATTTTAGACACTAATCCGTACATCACGTTCGCTCATGCTTTTTTTCGCTTATGCCGCCGTTTTTTATTCGGCCACCGCGACTTCTTCGGTCGCCGCGTCTCTCGACATGACCGAAAGGAGCGTTGTGACCGCGATACCGGGCGGATCATCATATCCGCGATCATTCCTCCGGTCGATAACGCCACCACCCCGGATTCAGTACGATAAGCACATTGAGAACCGCAACCACCATCAAGCCGGCGAGCCCGGTCAAGCCAACCAACAACTCACTTCCGCCGGCAACCAGGATAATGGCTAATCCGACCGATGCGTTGATCGCGCCGTGACCAACCGCCGCAGCGAGGACCGACCCCGACCGCCACCGAACCAGCGTCAGCCCCGGCGAGAGCAACATGCACCAGAGAATCATCATAAAAACCCCCACCAAGGGGTGATGCGGATAGTTATGCCCCTGAAGGATGAGGGGAGCATGCCAGATTC
>WJJU01000826.1 GCA_014729595.1 Chitinivibrionales bacterium | reverse complement strand
GTCACTAACGATATCCAGACGACGTTTGCGGTATTTGCGGCGCAACTGGTCCGTACATACTTTCACTGTAATTCGATATACCCACGTATCCAGGGATGACAATTCCTGAAAACTGCCCAGACTTTTAAATACCCTGATGAATACCTGTTGCAGGACATCATCAATATCAAAGCCCGGACCGAGGGAGCGTGATACGAGACTCAGTACTTTCCGTCTATAGCGTTTAAAAAGTTCCCGCTGGCAGCGATGGTCACCCGCCACACAACCGGAAACCAGAGAATCGACTGGCATTTGATCGGTTCCGTTTCCGCTGCCGTTACTTATCAATACAGTCGCCCGTTGTGGGCGTAAGTTTCAAATAATTGTGATTCTATGAAAGCGAAAAGAAATAGTTTCGGATTTGATCGATAAATACATGCGCCGGAGATGCATGTCACGGAACTCGTTTTATCCTCGAAACGTGTGTTGGTAGTGGATGTATTCGACTGCATATCAGCCTCTTTTCAGTGCTCGATATATGAAAAGCTGAAGCAGCCTGCGTTCGGCCGGCCCAAGATCATGGAATTGCGCACCAATCCCGTAGCCGTTCGCGTGAGGTATGCAATGAATCACACGGGCGTCGGTGCGAATCAGCAGCATGGAGCCGGGCAGGGAAAAGGTGAGGCGAAGCAACTGGCCCGGCTCAAAGTGCTTGTTGGATATGAAGCCCATCCCACCCTCGCCGACGTCGGCAACGGAGCAGACCCCGAGCGGCTCCGTCTTTCTAAACGCCGAGTAGATTTCGACGATCAGCGTCGAGGCCGATACGCGTGGGTATTGCCGCTTTTCTTCTCCCACTCTCTCCATGCGAACAATATAGTTTGTGGGGCACGGAAAGTCCGCCAAGTTGAGAACAACGGACGGGCGCGGTTCGGAAACCGTCTCCGCCAAAAAAATTCTATGGCATGAGTATTCCGCTATTTGTATTTTGCCATGAATACTTGTTGTGGCGGAGCGTCGCCGTCGATGAAGCCGGCTGAACTTCGACATCAACGGACGGGGCAAGTAACCATGAGGTTAGTGGCCGGTTTGCGGGGACCGGGTCAGCAGGCGAGGGGGATGCCGGATCGGGTTAAACCGCTTCCGTGATTTCCACAAACGGAAACGGGATGATGTTATGTCATTGAAAGCTCAAATGCCTGCCGTCGCCATTGTTGGTATTAATCGTGAATCGGCGGAGCTTCTGTCGGCATTGCTTGAAGCGGCCGAGGTTAGAGTTGTGCGCTTTGTTAACCACGAAGCGGAGGACTTGCGCGAGCTTAAGAAGATGGCCGACCTTGACGCCGTCATTAACGCCTCCCATGATTCCGAGGTCTTCGAAAGACTTCGTGCGATGGACCTTGGTGATGTTGATGTAATCGGGATTCTGAGTGCTCGAATTTTATTTCTTTCGGGAAAAAAGGACAGTTTAGGCGATACGACGCACGATCGAGGCAAAGTGCTGGCCGGCCTGAGAGAAATCCGCAGGGCCGTGCTTCTTTCCAAAAACAGAGACGAACTTCTCAAACTGGTGCTGTCGGTCGCAACGCGCACGGTCGATGCCGACACCGGCTCAATCATGCTTCTGGACTCACGCAAACGACATCTGAAAATAGAGATGGCCGAAGGAATTGAGCCCGAGGTAATTGCTTCGACTGCGCAGAAAATCGGAGCGGGTATCGCTGGAAAGGTCGTGCGAACGCGCGAGCCGATCCTTATCACCGGCAAAGCGAGCCATGATTATAAAAAGAACGCATACGAACGTGAGGATCGTCGTGCCTCAATTTGCTGTCCGCTTATCATTGGTGACGAAGCGGTCGGTGTGATAAGCGTGAACCGGTCCGGACCCGGGAGAGCTTTTGACGAAGACGACCTGGCCTACATGCAGCGCCTTGCGGCTTTTGCCGCTGATACAATCCGTACCTCGACCATGCTCGAACGTACGGTTGATTCTACTTTTTCGCTTTCGCTTTTCGATGACGTGCGGAGCATCTTGGCGCGTCCGGAGCCGTTCGAGGAGCGTCTGAACCTTTTGCTTCTCAAAATTGTTAACACATTCGACGGCGAAATTGCCAATTACTACCGCTATGACTATCAGACACGTTCGTTTCTTGTTAGTGCATCGAGTTCTTTTCGCCTCGGCTTGCTTGCCGGCAACGCATTGCGGCTAAACGACTACTTGGCGCGAAAGGTGTTGCATGCCAAAAAGACGATCTGTCTAGATGTCTATGACAAAGAATCCCGCGGCAAAAAGTGGTACATTGCCGAACCAATCGCCGTAAAGGGCGAACTCGTAGGGCTTTTGTTTCTGCATCTGGTTTCAGAACGAGACAAGCTTCCCACCGAAGTCGAAAGTATGCGTAAGGTTGGTACCCTGCTGTCCGAGGAGCTTGGCAAAAGCCTCGAACAAGAGGAACTCCGTATTCAGACCGTAAAAATGACGGCCATTTCCGAAGCCTCGTTCGACTTGGCGGATGCTGGAACACTCGAAGAACTGGGGCGGATCGCCGTTACCAATGCCTGTCTTATTTTAGAGGCGGAGAGCGCGGTGGTGAGGACGGTGAATACCGAGACGAATGAATTGGAATTGGTCGGTTCATTTTCGCTTAGAGAAACCGAACATCTTCGGCGGATCGAAATGCTCGATACGATTATCGCGCGGCAAGCTTTTGCCGATCGGGATGTGCTGATGGTCAATGATCTGGCCAAGGCTTCGGGGTATTCCGGCAAAGATGTTTGCGCCCATTCGTTGATGAGCATGGGTTTAATGAGAGACGGTCGCAAGTTGGGTACCCTCTCTCTGTACGATAAGAAAGCGCTGGACTTGTATGGGGGGCTTCGTTTTTCCGCCGAGGATAAGGAGGCGTTTGTTAAATATTCGCTTCAAGTCGCGAAGGCATTTGGGCGATCCATACCGCCGACCAAGCCGAGTAAAGAGTGTCTGTAAGAAAAATTGCCGTTGGAAATACTATCGTCGATTCAAACGAATGGGCGAATTGTTCCGAGTGATCATGCATAGAGAAGGATGAAGTCGGTTATGGGGACCGTCGCGGGACGATCATACACGCGTGTTACGCTTGCGTTGGATATAATCGGGCGACTCACGGAGGGGCCGTGGGCCGGTTATCATCGGCTTGGTATTGTAAAAAAGAAAATCGATCTCTTCGACGACATTGTGGTTGAGGAATCCGCTCATGACGAGATCGTGTGCGACCGGCCCGATGTTCCACGGGATTCGAGTAACCTCTGCTGGAAAGCCGCGGAAGAGATCCGTCGTGCATCTGGTGTGAAGCAGCCGGTTCGAATAAATATCGAGAAGCATATTCCCCTCATGGGCGGCTTGGCCGGTGGAAGCGCCAATGCCGCGACGGTCATGATGCTTCTTTCTTCGCTTTGGAGCTTGGAACTGAGCACCCAGCGGCTTTGTGAGCTGGGACGCAGAGTCGGAATGGATGTCCCATTTTATTTTGTAGGTGATACGGCATTCGATACCGAAACGGGGACTTGGCCGCAATTGGTGGGGACGTCGCTGACTTTTACCATGGTTCTGGCTCTGCCACCGTTCGGTGTCTCAACGAGTCAAGCGTATGCCGGCATAGACTATCGCGCAACAGGACACCAAACCGGTGAAACTGAAGAGATGCTGGACGCGCTTAAAAAGAATGACGGCGATGCGGTGATTGCTCGGATGCACAATGATTTTGAGCATTCCGTTTTTGCTTCGCACCCGGCCCTGGTTTCTCTTCGGGCGGCTATGCTCAATGCCGGTTGCCGCAAAGTGGTGCTAAGTGGATCGGGTTCGACGCTTATAGGGGTTGTCGACGACACCGAAACGGCTCGAGTCTGTGCTGCTTCAGTTCCCACCACGTGTATCGTTGCATCTACAAATGTGCCGGGAATGGAAATCGCAGGCTAACTCAGATACCGTAAGGAGTGCCCGATGAAACGGAAAATGCCGGTGAGGCGGACGGATTCGTTTGCGTGGCCTACAAAGCAGGAACTCTACGCCTACTTTGAGCAGGCGCACAATTTGGACCGGGCGACCGTGGATGCCGAAATAGAAGGCGTACGGCCCACGTTTAAGCTGAGGAAGGGGAGACCTATAAACCCGCAAGAACTTTGGGAAAAGGTCGGGCGCAAACTTGAAGCGTCGCTCAGCCGCTGATTATCTATGCGTACGAAAAGCCTACTTCGCGTTCGGGCCTCTACCAATAACCCAATAAGCCCGGTGCCGGCATGAAATAGTTCGAATAGGGCGAGGTTGTCGCTCCCGTATTTTTCTCCACCGTCAGGCGCATCATCAATCGTGGACTTGGCTGCCAAGTCAAGGAGGCGGATACGGGCATGTTTCTGAAATAGTTCATCGATTCAATATTGCTTTTCGTTAGATTGGCGTCGTCACGAAAAGTCGAATGGATCGGGAACCCAAAATCCAGGTTGAGCGTCAACGGCTCGCTGAACTTGTATTGAAGCATCGTCCCGGCCAAGCTTTGTGATTGTAGACTTTGCCCTTTGGCCGCACTCATGCCGAAACTAAGACTATGGTTCATGGTCAGGCGTGAAGGATCGAGGAGCCCGGATTTGCCCTCCGTTCCATCACCCTCTTTGTAGGCGTCGATTGTTTGGGCGTCCACATTCGTTATCATTACCGCTGCGGCTAAAGCGATGAATAATGCATGCTGTTTCATATACACACCTCCCCTTAAAAATACGGATACGGCGATTTTATATTTTCCATTGGCTCTTTTGCCTATCTGATAAATGCACCCATTCCCGGAAGCTACATTGGGCAAAAATTGCTTTCATCGATCCTATGAGCACTCACTGTTTGCCGCGCGCTACGGCCGCCCGTTGTGTCGAACTATTTTAGAATACTCGCCGTTGTCGTATACCGGCATGCGAATTTCATGCTTAAATTCGACCCCTTCTACCAATTATATCAACATAAAATGCCGCTGTCGATATAATATGATTTTCGTACATGACTCAGCCAAGGATTTTTTTTACCGCTTTTGCGATAATACTTATTCCCTCGGCGATCTTTTGCTCTGCCGTGTGCGAAAAAGCCAGTCGAAAACAGTTGTTGCGCCGTCCCTCCGGATCAAAGGCGCTCCCAATTACAAACGCGGCGCCTCCAACAATGGATTCATTGAAAACCTTGGTTGCATCAACATTTTCCGGAAGACTCACCCAAATGTAGAATCCGCCGCGTGGCTTTGTCCAACTGACCTCAGGGGGCATAGTCGCCGCGAGCGCTTCATGCATGATATCGGCACGACGACGGTATGTTTCCCGAAGCATCGTAAGGTATTGGGGAAGATACCCGCCGGAAAGGTAATTTTGGGCGAGGACCTGTGTGAACGTCGATGTGCACGCATCAGTTGACTGCTTTGCCTGTTCGCACTTTTCTATGATCCGGGGAGGGGCGAGAAGCCACCCCAGACGCATCCCCGGACCAAAAATTTTTGCCGTCGATCCCACATAGCATATCGTCGTTTCGGTTCCCCCCTCCGCCTTCATCGGCAGTGTCAACGCTTTGTCGGCTTCATCGAAATAAAGCTCCCCGTAAGGGTCATCTTCGATCATAACCATGCCGCGTTCTTTTACCTGGTGCAGCAGTTCCCGCTTTCGTTGTGAGCTGTAAATAATCCCGGCCGGATTGTGAAAATAGGGACTAACATAAAGAAACTTTGGAGGTGCGGGCAATGAATCGATGTAGCTCGATAGCCGGTCGATTTGGATTCCCTCCCGATCGAGTTCAATCCCGTGCAGTCTTGCGCCAAACGATTTGAACGCGGCCAGCGCGCCGATAAAACTTGGGTATTCGGTAACGACGTCGTCTCCAGGGTCGAGTAAGACACGGGCAACCAAGTTGATCGCCTGCTGGGCACCGGTGGTGATGAGCAAATGATTGCCTTCGGTTGGTATTCCACGCCGCTCCAAATAGCGCTTGAGCGTTTCGAGAAACGGGGGGTAGCCGGCTGTAGGGCAATACTGAAAGGCCGCTTGCTGAGAGGCAGTGTCGAGTCTGTTCCAGATTTCGCCGATCAGTTCGGTGGGAAATAGGTCGTTGTTCGGCATACCGCCGGCAAACGAAATGATGTGCGGATCAGCGGCTAATTTCATGAGTTTACGGATTTCCGACGACCGCATGCCGCGGGCACTTGAAGAAAATTCTATCATATACGGGCTCCCTTCTCCGCAAACAAATGATGGACCGGCATAATCCGGCAATCGCGGTACCGGAATCTGGCGTTAAATAAGCGGTGGTGTTCGATTCGCCTATCGTCACCCCTTTCTCACAAATCCGCCGCAACTTGTACAACAAAATACATCATACGGCAAGGAATCCATAAGATGGCGATCGCTCTCGGGGCGGTGAGGGGATATGGCCGAATTAGGCGCTAAATGGCGAAAAAGCTGCTTCGCCCCCCTTGTCGGTCGGCTTGTTCATCCAAATTGCAGTGATGACAAAGCTTCTCCGCGAGGCATTCGAATTCGTATAGTGAAGGGCATATACCTCGTGGGATGAAGTGTGCGTACAGTATGGAATCGGCACGAATTAGATTCTACTTTTAGGGTAAGTCCATTCGCCTTCAACGGTTTGAACAGAGAATAGTGATATCGCAAAGTTGGATTAATGAGAGATCGGCCGGTTTTTACTCCTAAAAAGATACTGGATGATCTTGCCGAGTCCTTCGGCGGGGCGTTTCGAGAAGGTTTGGAGCGTTCGGGTTCGATCGGTCTGCTGTTTTTCGAGGTGTTTCGACGGCGGTGGCATTGGCCGCTTATTTTCGAGCAGTTGATGGTGGTGGGACTTAAATCCCTCCCAATCGTAATACTCGTCGCGCTGTTCACGGGTTTTATCGCTACATGGCAGGTCCAATACCTTGCCGGTGATATTGTTGGGCTCAGATACCTTGGTATGGTTGTCGGCAAGGTTGTTTTCACTGATTTAGGGCCGACGCTCATGTCCTTGATGCTCGCGGGGCGTATCGGTGCAAAGCTTGCCGCTGAAGTTGGGACGATGCGGGTGACGGAACAGGTCGATGCCATGGAGTGTTTGGCGCTCGATCCTATAACCTACGTTGTGGGTCCTCGTGTGATCGCCGGTTTTGTGATGGTTCCGGTGTTGTTTGTTTTTGGTTCGCTAACGGCCATAGTGAGTGCGCAAGTCCTTGCCACGGTTGCATTGGGTCTTCCCGTGGCGACATTCTACAACAGCATGCGACTTCTCTTCAGTATGAACGACGTGCTTACGGGTTTATTGAAGAGCTTCTGTTTCGGTGGATTGACCGCACTCTGCGGCTGCTACTTCGGGTTCTACACAACCGGAGGGGCTGTTGGCGTAGGAGCTTCTACTCGAAAGGCGGTCGTCGCTTCCTCGATTCTTATCCTTTTCGTGAACCTTATCATAAGCCAGGTGATGATGTAACGGGATCCCCGACGAAAACGGTCCCCTTATCGTTGGCGGTCGCTTCCTTTCACCACGCAACGGGGTTCATATCGGTCAAGAAGCAGGTCGGCACCTTGAGGACGAGGCGTATCGGTTTCGAACAGGACTGTAGTATCAACGTTGCCTCGCGGATAAAAGTCGCCGACAACGAGAGCCCATCGTGGCTCAACTATATTGCACACCGAACGGAACAGGTGGCTGGTTACCGCTTCATGGAACGCCCCTATCATCCGGAATGCGTTAAGATAGAGTTTCCAAGACTTGAGTTCGATACAATGTCGGTCCGGGAGGTAGTACAAGCCTATGGCGGCAAAGTCCGGATAACCGGTTTTGGGACATACGCATGTGAATTCCGGAAAGAGTATGCGTATCACGCCGGAGCGGCTTTTTTCGGAGGCGTAGGGGCAAGGGAACGTCTCGATGTCGGGAAGTATTCCTTGATCAAGGGCTTCATTGAGCGGTGTAATCATATCGGCATGCATAATTAATGATTTTTATTTTAAAGAGGCGGCTCTCGTCGGTTATTGTTCAAGAGGAGGGATACTCGCGTTATTGTATTTTTCTGGAGTGGTATCCCTCATAGCGATGTATGTATGTGTGGGACATTAATTCATAGGGCAGCAGCCACTGCAACTATTTCCGCTACTTGCACAACTTTGTGCCGACGGGCATGAAGTGCTTTTAGTGCCAACCATGTTGATCCCTCCGAACACCGACATGATTTTCTCGGTATTGGAGGATTTGCATGAAGGACAGGGAAGCGTCTTTTCCGGGGCACGGGTCAATAATTCTTCGAACTTGTTTCCACAAGAGCTACAATGGTATTCATAGATAGGCATATCATTTCCTTTTTGGTTTAATACGGTCCGTTTGTTTCGGAATACTCGGAGCAAAACGCCAATCTTACGGCACCACGATTTGGCCCGGGTTTGAGGCTTTATATGCGACGTCCGCAAGCCGAATCAAACGACGGGCGGCTCATTTGGCGCACTAAACACAAAAATACTTTGGGAGCGATGTTGCGGTCATCGGTGTCGTAACCACGGTGATGTTCTACCGCCGGTATCCTACGTGAGACATTATTTGTACCGTTACCCACGCGGCGAGTGCAATGCTTATTAAACGTTGAATTCGACCGTGATAGAAGTCGATTCTTCCGTACTGACGATAACCGGTAAGGCAAAGGTACACATCGAATAGCTCGAAAAGCTTCAGCGATGCCGCCGTATACATTAGCGGGCGAGATAAAGCTCCAACCACGAAAGAACCGGCAATATAAGAGAGGGAAACCATGCCCATTATGGCCGTAAGCATGTTCACCACCGCCAGTCCTCCCCATTTTTCTACAACCAGTGCGGCTTCATGCACACCCCGAGAAACCGAACCGTAGGGTTTGAAGAATTCTCGAATGCTGTGGAGGACAAAGAAAATTGAAGCAAACAGTATTATGTTAACGAAGGGACGACTCATGAACCACTCCTCTTGTTGCATGGGGCGGCGGATGAAGTATACCACCAATAGAGAAGAAATTCAATCGGTGGTCTTCTTGATGAGTAGCTCAACAATACGAAAATGTTCACTTTTTTCGGTTGCTCGACGGTTTTCGGAAATCGCGCCAGGCCGCGATTATGCTCGGAGAACGGCGGGATGATTGGTGATAACGAAGGTACATGGCCGATATGAGGATTTAGTAGGAGGGGGGGCCGCGAAAATTGCCTCCTCCTCGGGAAATCCAGTTGCTAATCCTATTTTTAAGCCATATTCGGAGCCGCGCACGGGTGGGAGGTATGAGTATGAGAAATCCGGTGACGTCGGTAATAAAGCCGGGAGTGAGTAGTACAATTC
>WJJU01000825.1 GCA_014729595.1 Chitinivibrionales bacterium | reverse complement strand
ATATTATACTGATGGATGTACAGATGCCTCACATGGACGGCAACGATGCCGTAACGGCTATTCGCAAAGCGGAACAAACTAATGGAACACATGTGCCGATTGTTGGGCTAACGGCTGGTGCAACAAAATTCGAGCGCGAGAAAAGTTTGCGATGTGGAATGGATGATTTTCTTACCAAGCCGATCGACCAAGGCAAACTTAAAACGGTTTTGCAAAAATTCTTGGCTTTCCCAAAGCCAGGCACGTACGACGGAGGAGGTACGGATCGAAGCGCCGGGAATGAAATTCATTTTGATGCCGGAACACTGAGGGCTCTTCTGAACGATGAAACGATTGTACAAAGCATCATCGAGGCGGCGAAAGCCGACATGCCTGAGAAAATCTCTGCATTGAGCGAAGCCGTTTCGAACAAAAATGTAAATGAGATAAGAGGATTGGCGCATTCAATAAAAGGCGCATCGTTGAATATGAGGTTCTCCCGGCTCGCTTCGCTGGCTGAAGTGATCGAAGAGAAAACCCTCTGTGATGATTTCGATGGTCTCGGACAGTTGCTTGAAGATGTCAGAAAAGAATGGGGTATAGTTGTGCCGTTGTTGGAATCGAATAGTTAGGCATTGGCACTAAACTGATGGGCGGTTCCTTCGTCAAATACCGTTCATAAAGAATCGCCGGACAATAGCAAGAGTGCTCATCCAAAGTTCCCGGTACACGCGTTGAAGGAAGAATATTTTCCCTTTCTCTCAGGGCCGATTCTCTTGTATTGATCATTCCGCTCGACGGCGACACGTTCACGATCCCTTATCGGCAGGAATTGCTCTATACGAAATGAAAGACCAGGAGTACGCACATAAAGCGCCGCGAACGGTTAAGGTGCATGCGGCTGTAGGAGAAAGCTTGGTTACTTTGGGTGCTTCGTGCACTTCGAGAGCCTCTGTGCTCTCGGCGACCGAAGTGCCTGAATACCAGAGAGATTACGGGCTGCTTTTTTTTCGATAATAAGGCAATTTGAACCCGTGTGTATCTCTTGATTCTCGGCACTATCGATTTTCCCCTTCCGGAAAGTCGATCACGATCCCCTCGCCTTGGTGGGGCCAGCCGGTATCGAGACGTGCTCCGCGTGGTCCCAAAATGATTCGCGGACTTTCGGTTTCGGGACTGTTGTCGAAAAAGGCGGGGATGCCGCCCTCTTGCGTAAAACCGTTCATGCTTGCGAATACTAATGAAGGGCACGTAACGTCTCGAGGACTGATGCATGGGATTTCACGGTGTTGATATCCTCTAGATCCGATCCATGCACCCAGGCCGTCGGGATTCCATTGCGCCAGAGAATAGTAGGTTCGGCCCGTTCCCGCGGTCCGTTGGAATTTTTCCAGCTCTTCGGCGTCGAAGCTGAGTAAAAGACGCTTAACGAGCTGTTTGAACTTGAGAGTTCGTGTTAGATTCCTGACATAGCGGACTGAAAGTCGCAACGCCGACGCGACTTCCCGTTCCGGATCATCCATACCGTAGCCATACTTCCCGCGGACATAGTTGATCGCAACAATATGGTTGAGATAGCCGCGATGTGCCTTGGGCAGGCGAATTTTGGTCGGATCGTGACGATCCATCGGTTCCATGGTGCCGTCGACGACGATCAGAATACGGTCGTGATTCAATGTCCCGTAGTTGCTTGCGGTACTGAAAAGATAAGGTTTGACTGGAGCGACGGCGTCGCGACTCAGCGAGAACTCGCTTATGTTCATGTCGTCACAATAACGCGACGAAATTCCCGCAAGCGAAACGTGTATGCCTTTATGCACGATATCCGTGACTATCGGTGCAATGCAGAACAATCCGTAGCTTATGTTTGGTATGACGCGAATGCGAACGCCCAAAGGATGGTAGTAGTTGTAGGTTGAGACAAGGAAGTCGTAGAATGTTGAAGACTCTTTGATCTGTTGGCGGTACATACGTTCCACCTGCGGTCCCACTACGCGATTTGCTTTCGTGTGTGGGGGAAGTGTCGGCCATTCCTTACCGTTGCGAAGTTTCTTCAGGCGATTGGTTGCCTCAAGATAGCGTAGCCAGAGATAAATAATGCCCGGTCGACCCATTGACTCCTTGCCATACCGGTAGACATGAGCAAACGTAGTAAAAACCAGATGACGGTCGAAAGTTTCTTCTGGATTGTAAACTGTTTCACCGCGCGCGATCAGCGAACGACGATGGGTGAGGTCGTCACGGATGCGGTCTGGCGTTTCTTGGAGCGGGAACCCATGCAAATAATCCAGAAGAACGTCGGTGAGGTATACGCCTTGTTT
>WJJU01000824.1 GCA_014729595.1 Chitinivibrionales bacterium | reverse complement strand
GTTACGCCCTTGTCCAAGCGGGGGGAAAAATCGCCTGAACGCGAGCGAAACGCCAAGCGGATTCGCAAGGGCAATTATCACTATGCCCTGGTTTTGCACAAACAGGGCGATCACGAGCAAGCGGTCAGGGAACTGCTGAACTGTGAGCCGACGACCTCCACATTGGCCTTGCTGACAAAAGCATACGCCGACAGTGGTGATTTTGATGCCGCCTTGGCGTGCAGCAACCGCCTTGTCGAGGCCGATACGCTTCGGGCCGAGAGCTATTATTTGCAGGCGACGATACTACTGGAGCGGAATCGCAATGATGAAGCGATGCCGGTTCTACGGCGAGCTTTGTTTTTGGCGCCGGGCCTTATCTTGGCTCATGTGGCGATGGCCAATGTTCAGCGCAACAGAGGAAAAATCCAAAATGCACGAAGGCATTTGGATAACGCCCTTACTTTGCTGCAAAACCTGCCTGATGACAATATCGTCGCGGAATCGGGCGGCTTGCCCGCGGGAAGGCTTAGAGAAATGATACTGCTCATCAAGCGGCGGGAGTACACCGAATGACCACCCGACACGATACGTCGGCCTTTGAGCGGATGAAGCGGCGAATTGATCAAAGCCAAAAGGCTCTCGAAGCGACATGGTCTCCTTCCGCCGAGGAATCCGAGGCGATCATGAAAAAGCGCGCCGGGGAGTTGGCGCGCCCACCCGAGGAACAAGCCGCCGGACCGTCTATTGATGTCCTGGTGTTCACTATAGGTGATGAACACTATGCGATTGAAACACGATATGTACGAGAGGTATATCCTTTCAGCGGCTATACACCGCTTCCGTACACGCCGGAATTCGTTCTTGGTGTTATTGCGGTGCGGAGTACGGTTGTGTCGGTAATCGACATTCGTGTTTTTTTCGGCATGGCGCGACGGGGACTTAGTGATTCCGACAGGGCGCTTATTCTTCGATCGGAAAAAATGACCTATGGTATACTCATTGACGGTATCGAGGGATGTCGTTCGATATTTATTGCTCAACTGCAGGTCTCGCTTCATACCGAAGCCGAAACCGACGTTCGTCGCAGCTACATGCGGGGGGTGACCCCCGAACGGCTTATTGTGTTGGATGCCGAAAAGATGCTGACCGATCGGCGTCTCATTGTCGATGACGGGTACGGACCTTTGGAGTAGCATTAGAAGGAGTAGTTACATGAACCTTTCGCTTAGGTCGCGATTGCTGGCGGCTTTCCTAGTTGCCATTATAGGCCTTCTGGTAATCGCCGGTATGTCATTCTCTACCATCAGCATGCTTAACAAAAGGCTGGATCACGTCTATGAGGATGATTTTCGTCCGTATCAAGAGGCATCAAAGGCAAGTTTCGCGTTTATGCAGTGGCTTCGTGCTCTCGACAACCTTCTTGATGTTCAGGATGAAGCCGAAGTTCGCCGATACGAGTTGCTGATTCGCAGGCATGCCGGCACTACCGAAGAAGCGCTTGAAGATTTGGGAGGACGAACACTCCAACCCGAGGGTAAAGAGTTGCTCTCCCGCGCAATTGATAACCTTCAGGTCGCGGGGGCGCTGCAAGACAGGATTATAAATCTTGCGCGTGAAGGAAGACGGGAGAATGCACGTAACTTGTGGACGGCCGAATTGCAGCCGGTCATCGACAATGTCGAAACGGTTCTTGCCGAGTATCTTGCGATACAGGAACGGCAGTTCAGGGAGGTACTTGCGGAATCGGATCGGAATTTTGTCGGTGCGCTCATGCGAATAGGGGTGGTGGCGCTCATCGTGCTTCTGGTCTCCGTGCTGACTACCATTTTCGTGCAGCGGCTGGTAGGAAGGGCGGTCGGCAAGCTTCGTACCTCTACGCAGGAGTTGTCGGCCTCGACAAGTGAGATAGTCGCAACCACTTCGCAGCTTGCGGCGAATGCGGTTGAGACCGGTACGGGGGTTAACCAGATAACGGCAACGGTGGAAGAAACGCGGCAGACGGCTCGGGTCGCCAACGAAAAGGCGCGATTCGTTGCGGAAAGCGCCCAAAAAGTTTCGCAGGTATCCGGCAACGGTGGCCAAATTGTCGAGCGAACTATCGACACCATGAATGC
>WJJU01000823.1 GCA_014729595.1 Chitinivibrionales bacterium | reverse complement strand
GCTATTATGCAAAGGGGACGATGGATTGTGAATTGCTTGGCACTTATGTTGGCGAGTGTTTTTTTCGCACCCGCGGCGGCCGCGGAGGGAGAGGATGCCGATGTCGAGGCAGTCAGTTACCTTATGGGCGGCGCGAGTTTGTTTGACTTAGAGGATATCAACGACGCCATAGAGCCGCTTGGCCTTCCCGATGTTGGTGATTGGGCCGGCACGTTCGGTGCCGGGGGTGACCTGTGGTTAAAACGGCTGTTACTTGGTCATCAACTAACCGTCGGAATTATGGCGGCGCAGACATCCGACAACGTGGAGGTACGCTTCGGCACCGCATACTGGATGGCGCACACCGGGATCAATGTCCTTCCAAGGTCAATGGAGAGCCTGAAATTATTCCCGCAAATCGGTATCGGTGTCGGACTAATGGGGCTCAAAATTAACGCAAACGAGTTTGACTTCGATCAAATCACGGCTGTAGGGTCACAACCGGACCCGCTATGGCAGGTTCATTTCTTGATGGAATTCGGCGGTGGCTTTGATTACACATTCAGCTTACCAAAGCTTCCCGTCGGTATAGTGCTTGGAACACGCGTCGGCTATCTATTGCAAATACCGGACAGTGACGCCTGGATTCGCAATGGAGTGGAATTTGACAACGGCCCCGAGCAGCGTCTTACCAGCCTTTATATTCAAGGCATTATCGGCGTCAAAAGGACCGTGAAATGGTGCAAGGCAAAGTGCAGGTAGGCGGTGAACGTCGAAGAGCATTCCGGGGCGTGGACAACCAATGCCCTAAATGATTACCGATCGTACATTCACGTCGCTTATTCGAGCTTTGCAACGAAGAGCGTACGACTCCTACGGAGCCACTCTCACCATATCGAAAACCAAAAAGAGGACGGGGTCGCATCAATCACTCGTATCGGCCCCCCGTCCTCATTTTTTATGATTAGCAACCGTCTCGAAACCACTCCCGTCGACCGACGAACGAAACGAGACAATCCGCTTCGCTGCTCGATCGTTGTATATGGCCGGTTTTCGCTTCAGTGTCAATGCCGTTCCGCAGCATAAGGAATACGTTCCCTTCGGGATCAAACCATTATGTCTCTTGTGCACTCGCGCCTCCTAACCGGCCTTGTCGCGCTCCGCCGTCCCGCTTTGGCGAAATCCCACATTCAGGCGAAATTTACATTCATAAGACGGCTTCTACGCACCCTTGACCGGTTAAATACCGCAAGTGTTGTCTTGCCTCAAATAAAACAGCTATCGATCCGTTTTAGTATCTCCGAACATTACGTTCACCAAAGTAAAAATGCACTCCCGATTCGGAACGAAATCCATCGCTGCAAGGGTCCCCCATATTCAAGCGTGAGGCGGCGCGGGGACTCGAAAGTTATGACCGCGCCGAAGAGTACGGGGTTCCACGATGGACAGCCGCCCTAAGCATGCTCGCGCCGGCGGCGCAAAAGAGCCACCCCAGGGTGGTGTGAGTGAACGCTTACCTGATCCGGCACAAACGGTGCGATTCAATGCCGAGGGGCTTTCCCGGAGGGTAACAATCCGTTTGACATAATAATGCAAGAGCATAAATACATGCCAGACGAATTATTATGCAACATTGGGGTTCCCTCACATTCATTCGCTCCGGTGTATTACAAGCATAGTTTTTGCATTCGCCAATACAAAGCAATTTCTTGTATACAATCGGATTTTCGCTTCAGGTTGATACATTGACCGTGTCCGACGGTTTAAAAGTCGAGCGGCCTAAACAACGGCAAACAAGAAAGTTATTGCATAACCCGGGATTGCATGTATGGCGCACACTCGAAAAATTATTATAGCGACACTTCCAGTTATAGCCCTTTATGCGGTTTCCTATGCGGCCGTCTCCGAGATTGTATCATCTTTTGACGAGAACAATCTTACCATGTCGCCGGGCTGCATGGGCCCCAACGCATTACCGGTCCGGCATGCCAACGATATCATGGTAGGAACGAGGATTATTTTGGCATTGACGGCGGAATATCATTTTGATCCGCATGAAGAAATCACGGTAAATCCGCATTTCAGCCTTCTTATACCCGTCAGAGGCATTGTTGCTGTCAGCGTATTCGGTCGACCTGTTGAATATTTCGAGACATCGGAGGAGAGGCGACGATCACGATGCGCCGATAATTCCAAGGGCTGGTCCGCCGGCGACCTGTACTTTCAAACAAGCGTGGAATTACTGGACGCTATGAAGCATTTTCTGGGAATTTCTCTCAACATCGGCTTTAAAAGCACTACCGGCAAAGGATTTCACAGCGCACGACATATCAACGCCCCCGGCTATTGGGTTGACCTCTCCGTGGGCCATCTTCACGAAGGTCGCGGCTTGCTGTCCATTCGCGTGCAGAGCAGCATTTCTTTTATTGGCTGGCAAACAAATATCAACGAACAGAACGATGCGGTAGGTTACAATTTATGCGGTGAATTGTCCTTCGGACCCCGGGGATTAGCTTCGGAGATTGCCGGCTATTACGGATGGATGCATAATGGTGACGCCCCCTTGGTTGCGCGGCTTTCTTTCCGCCGCAAAATCGCAGGCTTTTTGCAGCTTCATATAGGCTTCCAAAAAGGTATTCGTGACCAGCTTCCCTATCAATTTCGTGCCGGGACCGCCTTTGAACTCAACAATCCGGTCCTAAATGCACCGGATCGGCAAAATCACGCCAAGGAGGCAAGTGCTGCGAATCCATGAGCAAATAGGTACTATCGACACACTTTACAAAAAACGTACATACGCCCGACACAAACGGATGGCATGCTGCTTGCAATCGGATACGACCGGCACCCCGGGTTTTTTGTTTACGTGAGTTTTCGCAATGTTCATTTTTCTTTATTTCATACTGATTGGTAGTATTTTTACAGCCTTAGCTTCAACACCCGAGCGTTTCGTGGCCGATTTGGACAGTAGTATGGAAGCGTTCGAGGCGGAACATAGACTTCATGTCCAAAAAAAAGCGCATGAACTCAACAATTATATATTTCGCAACAAGGATGATTTTTCCGCTTGGTGCGAAAATCGCCGGCAACAATTCGATAGTTTCAAGCAACGCATCACCGCTATTTGGGGCTATTTCCTTGAACCCTCCGGGAAATGCTGGGTAGAATACGGGAAGGATTCCAATTCGGTATCCATTGTTGATTTCGAAACCGGTGTTGTCACGGTCGAAGTTCTGGTGTCAAACGGCACATCAGCCGAACAAAGGCGACGAGCGATCAAAGGAGCGGTGGCAAGAACCGTAACT
>WJJU01000822.1 GCA_014729595.1 Chitinivibrionales bacterium | reverse complement strand
GGCAGCCTAAGCGAAGCCGCATCGGTACCGGCAAAGTGGCCCTTCCTAAAAAAGTAATTAGCGTTTTTAACCAGAAGAGTAAATGGCAAAATCCTCACTCCCAATCGTTTCTATTGTCGGCAGGCCCAATGTGGGCAAGTCTTCGTTGTTCAACCGCGTCCTTCGCAGGCGGGCGGCGGTTATCGATGCGACGCCCGGTGTGACGCGCGATCGTAATTATATGGCCGCCGAGTGGTGCGGTCGTCGTTTTATGTTGGTGGATACCGGGGGATTTATGCCGGTGGCCGGGGAGCCGATGACCGAAGAAATCAACCGCCAGGTGGATATTGCGATGGCGGAGTCGGCGGTGATCGTGTTTGTAGTCGATGCTGGGCCTGGGCCGACCGATCTGGATGAACTTATCGCCCGTCGCCTTCGGCGGCAATTTCGAGAAAGAGTAATCCTTGCGGTAAACAAGGCCGAAAACGAAGAATCACGGTTAGATGCTTCCCGTAATATCTCTTTGGGTTGTGGTGATCCGTATCCAATTTCGGCCCTCCACGGCGAGGGCGTAGGGGACCTGCTCGATAAAGTATGCGAGCTTTTGAGCAAGGCCGAGGCGTCGGGAGAAACTGAAACTCATCCCGAAGAGGTCAGAGTAGCCGTTGTCGGTCGCCCCAACGCCGGGAAATCTTCCTTTGTGAATCGCGTGCTCAATCAGGAACGGATGATCGTCGATTCGGTCCCGGGAACCACAAGGGATTCCATCGATACGACCGTGGTCCTGGGCGAAAGGCGCGTAGTGATCGTCGATACGGCCGGCCTGCGACGCAAATCTCAGGTGAAAGATAATGTTGAGTACTACGCAAATCTTCGTGCCCTTGCAAGTATCGAGCGCAGCGATATATGTGTGTTGATGGTTGATGCTACCGAGGGAATGACCGAGCAGAACCTCAAAGTAGTCGCCCGCGTATTCGAGAACCGCAAAGGAATAGTGGTTTGTTGGAATAAATGGGATCTGGTTGAGAAGAATTCGAAAACGTTCGATCTTGTGGTGGCGGAGCTACGCAGGCAGTACATGGAACTTCGTCACGTCCCCGTATTGGCGATCTCGGCTTTGACCGGGCAACGGGTTCGTCGTGCGCTGGAAGCCGCGTTGGCGGTCAATGATCGCTTGCTGCGGCGGATATCGACGGGGGAGTTTGGTCGTTACTTGACTGAGTGGGTGCGCGTCCGCCCGCATCCTTTTACCGCGAACAAAGATGTCCGGATAATGGGAGGTAAACAGCGACCCGCCGAATACCCCGTTTTCGAATTCTTTTGCAATCATCCCGCACTCGTGCTTCCTTCATACAAGCGCTATCTGATTAATAAAATCCACGAGACCTGGGATTTCGAGGGATGCCCTATCGTTCTTCAGTTCAAGAGGGCCGGGAAGCGAAAACGCGGCCGGCCTGCCGATGAAAACCAACCAAGGGAGATATAGCCGATGAATGTGACCATATTGGGTGGAGGAAGCTGGGGGATTGCACTGGCGGTTCTACTCCGAAAGTCGGGCCACAAAGTGCGCATGTGGGAGTTCAACGAAGAAGATGCGCAGACGCTAGCCCGCCGAAGACAGCACCCTATGAAGCTTCCCGGGATTATGCTTCCCGAAGACATTGTCATTACCAGTTCGCTGACGGAGGCGTTGAAGGATGCCGAATATGCAACGCTCGTTGTGCCGTCACAAGCGGTACGTGCGGCGATACGCTCCGTGGCCTCCCTGGTATCGGGATCGACATTAGCAAAAGTACGTGGTTGGGTGATCGCAACAAAGGGTATCGAGTGCGCTACGTTGAAACTTATGCACGAGATACTGCTCGATGAAATTCCTGATTTGAGCATGGATAAGATCGTGGTGCTTTCGGGACCGTCACACGCCGAAGAGGTATCGCGTATGATACCTACAACCGTCGTGGCCGCCTCCGAAAACAATGCGCTGGCGGTCGAAGTGCAACAGGGCTTTGGAACCGATACGTTCAGGATTTATACCAACAACGATGTTACCGGTGTAGAACTGTGCGCCGGGGTTAAAAATGTTATCGCCGTTGCGGCCGGTATCTCCGACGGTTTAGGGTTCGGCGACAATACCAAGGGGGCGCTTCTTACCCGCGGTATGGCCGAGATTGTTCGCTTGGGAACCCGAATGGGGGCGCAGGAATCGACATTCATCGGTTTGGCCGGATTTGGAGACCTCATAACCACCTGTATAAGCCGCCACAGCCGCAACCGTCGAATCGGTGAACTGATCGCACGCGGTATGACGCTCCAGGAGGCACTGGGTCAAATGTGCATGGTGGCGGAAGGCGTTGAAACAACACGATCGGTATTCGCGCTCGCCCGCCGCTACGAAGTGGACATGCCGATCACCACCGAAGTCTACAAAGCGCTCTTCGAGGGCAAACCACCGCAGCAAGCGGTCCGGGACCTGATGCTGCGGGAGGCAAAACCGGAGTCTTGATTGTTACGTTTGGGAGGGGGGGACGTAGGCATCCCTGCTGTACATACGATAAATTTTTTTTGGAAAGGGCCGTTTCCGGGTCCTTTAAATCGTGTGCCCGACATGGCGCATTTGCTTGATGGTGCCGGGATGATTGTCCCGTAGTCCATTACACGCCCGACAGGGGGAAGTGTTAGCTTATCGGCAAGGGTGGCCGTAGTAATACGGAATCTGAAGGAAGCCGCAGGCAAACCGCCGGCCTGACGAACAGCAACCGTGTGAGGCAGTCGCAAGGGATGAGAGGGCGGTTTTCCTCAAAGTCCGATACCTGTACGGACTTGCGAAAGTAGGCACGGCAGGCATAAGCGTGAAGGCAAATGGTCTTACCCGGGGAAGTCCGCATGGATGCGGATGTCGGCAGAAGCCGCTTAAGGATATCTCGACCATATCCGAGGGCTGAACATTAAGTGGATGCAATTACCTCTACTTTCGTCTATGCAGGAGTCACAGAATGTCCGCAGCTGAGATGCCGGGCCACAATTCAGAGGCAATCGGGCGTAACCCGATGAACAACGGATCAGGGGCGACAAACATAGCGGCAGGTAGAGCCCGTAGTTGCAGGGATAGCCAAGGGTTAATGGAAGCGTTGGTCGAACGCGAGAACATGACAGCGGCCTATAGGCGAGTGGTGGGAAACAAGGGTGTTGCGGGTGCTGACGGCATGTCCGTAAACGATTTGAAAGCCTACCTCGACGCTCACTGGGAGCGCATCAAAATGGAGTTATTGTCCAATCGCTACTTTCCAAAGGCGGTGTTAGAGGTAGAGATACCCAAGCCCCATGGAGGAACGCGCAAACTCGGGATACCAACGGTTTGTGACCGGTTGATTGGTCAGGCACTGTACCAGGTAGTGAAACCATACTTTGTGCCACACTTTTGGGTGCCACACTTTTGGGCATACAGCTTTGGTTTCATTGAAGGCAGAAATGCTCAGCAGGCAGTGTTATGCGCGAGTGCATATGTAACGGAAGGCTACAGCCGGGTCGTAGATATCGATCTGGAGAAGTTTTTCGATCGCGATAATCACGACAAACTGATGAGCCTTGTAGCACGTAAGATAGCGGACAAACGAGTTCTTCGTCTCATAGGAAGGTAGTCGCAGGCGGGTATCATGGAAGACGGTGTGGAGACACAACGAATCGAAGGTACTCCGCAAGGCAGCCCGTTATCGCCTCTTTTGTCCAACATACTACTCGACGAGCTTGATAAGGAGCTTGAGCGACGCAATCATAAGTTTGTGCGCTACGCCGATGACCGCAACTTTTTCGTTCGCTCAGAGGCTTCTGCCCGACGTGTGATGAAGTCGATCACGGATTTTTTGTCAAGTAAGCTTCGGCTAAGCGTAAATCAGCAGAAGAGTAAAATCGGCAGGCCATGGACGGTCAAATTTCTCGGATATACGTTCGGGGAACACGACAAAAGCCGAGTGATGCCCGCGAAGCCATCCTGGGAGCGCGTTAAAGCGAACCTTCAAGAGGTGTTCCGCAAGGGACGAGGCAGGTCACAGAAACAGACGATCGAGGAAGTCAATAAGATTCTTCGAGGCTGGGCGAATTACTTCAAGTTAACAGGGGTAAATCGCCGGGCTGCCAAGTTCGACGGGTGGGTACGCCGCAAGCTGCGGAGTATCATCCGGCGTCAATGGAAAACGCCGAAAACACGCGAGCAGAAACTGGTACAGCGGAGACTATTCAAAGATAAAGCCCGCAAATATGCGGGCAATGGTCGCGGTCCATGGTTTAATGCCGGGACCAGCCACATGAACTTTGCACTCCCCAATGAATACTTCAAGCAAAATGGACTCGTGTCGATGTTTGACATTGTGGCCGGCAATCCGTAACAGTTCATGAACCGCCGTATACGAGAACAGTACGTACGGTGGTGTGAGAGGACGGCCGACAAGAGTCCGCCTCCTACTCGATCCCACTGAAAATGCTTTGTTATAATCATGCCGCCCGATGGGACGGCATGGCTCTGAATCATTTTTAGGGAAATTGTACGTACCTATTTTGAATGCAGCTATTATATATTGCCCTGCTACTTCCGGCATATTATATTGAATGCATGATCACTGGTAACTCAAAGCTTTCTTCGGTGCAGAATCGCAAGACCTATTACTCCATCCGCGAAGTATGCGCGCAGACGGGGCTCGAGCCTCATGTTCTTCGCTATTGGGAAACGGAATTTCCCCAACTGCGGCCCAAAAAAAACCGTGCCGGTAATCGCGCCTACCGCGAAAAAGATATAGAACTCATATTTTTTATCAAAAATCTGCTCTACGAAGAGCAGTACACAATCGCAGGGGCCAAGAAAAAGATCACCGAATCGCGGCAGAACAAAGACATACAACCTTCTGAACAACCCCACGAGCCGCAACCCCAAACCGCCAATAAAGAAACCGTTCGTCTGGCGATCGATGAACTGAAGGGTGTCCTT
>WJJU01000821.1 GCA_014729595.1 Chitinivibrionales bacterium | reverse complement strand
GCGCGCGGGTGTAGAAATCCTCAAATCCGTCGTCAAAGGTAAGAATACAAGCCGGTCGGCCCCATTGGGCGGTCTCGCGCGATTGTGCCGTTTCACGTATAGTAGCCGTTTCGTACTGATCGGTTGCAAGTCGTCTTGCCACGACTTTGAAAACGTGCTCAGGGCAATGAGAGAAATCTGAACGCTCATTCTTATTCGAAATGGAATGAAACAAGAGCCCTTTTCGCCAATAACGCCTTGAAGCGTACCATGCTCCCGCGGTTGCCAAGGACCCGGCAATAAGCGGGCAAAGAGCCGTCGCGATAAAAGCCGCCGTTAGGGAGGGGTGCATGCCTCAACCTTTGCTGACTGAAAAAAACGACCGGGATTGAGTCGTGAAACCGTCTTCGGGTAACATTACACGTAGCTCCGCATTTTTTGCCTGTCCCGACCGATGTAAACACCGTAGGCTGCGAAGTGTCCCTTCCGCGCACCGTAGTTGCTTAAAATGAGCATAGATGGACCGTGACCGTTTAATAACTGCTTGATCACTCCAGTCATTTCGGCTATGGATATTTTCGATGCTTGCGAGGTACGTGACCTGACCGGTTCACCAAGCGAATCATCGTGTGATAGATCCATACTTCCATTCGACCAAGGACCTGTGACCATGCACTATCTTCAATAAGAGTAACTTTGACCTAAATCCGTCGATCCCGACAGTGGGACCACGACAAAACTACCAATGGGGTTGGTGACGCAATGCGCCGCTCCAAAACCTTATAATGACGGTGGCGAAAACCACCGGACTCCTGAAATTTAGGGATGAAAGTGAAACTCGACGAATTTAAATTCAAGAGACTGTTTGGGAAGCCCTCTCTATCCGCAACCGGCCGCGAACGGCGGCGGTGTGGCTTCGTTGGTTTCGTTGGCCATATCACTGAGAATATGCCATTCTCAATCGCATCACTACCACCGTTTTGATGCTCCGTGCCGCACGCCGCATGGAATATGCGATTCGCGCAACCAATCCCGACATGTGAAGTCGGGACTGCCGAACCGCTCGGGTTCGAGGCAAGGGATAGCTTCTCAAACAGTCTTTAAGAGCCGCTTTCAAGATGAGCTGCTACTCAGGACGGCGGCGACGACCTGTCTGTTTCGCTGCGCCTCCTCAACATATCTCCGAGGATATGTCTCGTCTTCGGCTTTGTGGGATCACTTCCAGGCTTTCTCGTTTGGCCGTCCCCGACGTAGCTCATTCTGAAAGCGGCCCTAAGAATAATATAGATCAAATGGGGGGCGAAAATGGGTATTCGCCGCTTTGGCTCCCAAGTTGCCGGAGGGTAAGAAAATATGCAAAAAAAGAAAAAACGTATTGAAACGGTACCCTGTCCGTATTGCGGAGTCGATATCCGTTCCGACGCCAAGGCGTGCCCGCACTGTGGTTCGGATGATCGTACCGGATGGTCCGAAGGTCGTTATCTCGACGGGATCGACCTTCCCGACGATACCGAATACGACGAGGTACTTCAAAAAGAGTTTTCTTCAGACCGTGCTCACCCTCGGATTTCGAAGGTGGCCGTTGTAGGCGGTATACTGCTTATACTGTTTATAGCGGGGATCTTGAGAGCGGTTCTGTAGGGCCTGTTTTTGCGAAGGGTATCATTAGTGACGCGGTGTTCGCGATTCTTTTAGATTTTGCGGTATGATGACTTTCCGGAAGCTTGTGCCGAGGGGCCTGAAAAGGGCTAAGGAGGCACCGAACCGCGCTGAATCGGCAAGCATAGGGGGGGCTTAATGTTGGTGATCAGGTACGGCTCTTTTGCCGTGGCCGACGTCTAAATTGACGTTGGGGTCGCTGTTCATTTTGGCGTATAGTAGCGACAAAAGAGACTGTAATTCCGGTATGAATTCCTTGGTGACGGTCTTAACTCGGTCAAAGGTGGTGCGGCTTGTGTAAATATGAGTAAGTATTGTACTTTCGTCGATTTGTGCGACGTACGTGCTTTTTTTGCGTCCTTGATGAACCATGGCTTGAAATGCGTTCTCCCCGACGAGGTTCGCGATGCTTATGGTGGAAGCGAAGCTGCCGGCGACAAGAGCGGCAAGTGATGTTTTGTCAAATTCGCTGCTCTCGCTCTGGCTGGTCATCAGACGGCCCGATTTGTTGATGACCATACTGCAGTCAATGCGTCCCTTGTCAATCAGGCGCGTTAGTACGACGTTCAGTTTGTGGACATCTTCGTCCCTAAGAATAAGATCCTGTTCCATCCTCTTGGTGAACCCTGTTGGAGATTAATTTTGTCAACCGACTATGTAGCGGCGACGTCCAGGTTGATGTCGGGGCTCGATTTTACCTTTTTGTAAAAATTTTCAAGTAGTCGCAGCAGGCGGCCGTGTTGCCCTCGTATCTTACTCTTAACCATAACTACTCGCGTGCGATTGTCAAATATCACTACAAGAAAAGTATTTGCATCGACAAGTGAGATATGGATATTGCGATCGCCGCTCGGGAGCGATATTTGCATACGCCTTCGTTTGCCGGCAGATGATGCACCGTCTCCGATCATCGCCAATATGGTCATGATTGACGAGAAACTTCCTGCTACCAACGCTCCAAGCATTGTCGGGTCGACATCCCTTACTTCTCCGACCGTCGATAGAAGCCTTCCCGATCGGTTAATAAGCAGGGCGGACAATACCCCTTCCTCTTCGAGAAGTTCGGAGAGGCTTCTGGCGAACCGGGTGGAATCCTCCCGATCGAGAATGAGGTCATACATTCATCAGCCCTTGTTGAACAGCCTCCCCAAGAATCCGCCTTTGGGCTTGTTCTTTGGATTGACCGGCTTTTTGCCTTTTTTTGTTCGGTCCGTATCGACGGAAGTGAAGTACATTCGATCGCTGTCGTTTGCTCCACCATTCCAGCCGGGATTACCGCCGGCCTGATTGGGTGGCGGAGTGCTGTACGCCCCGTCGGCTCCCCGGTAATTTTGCTGAGGGGGATAGCCTTGTTGCTGCTGTTGGCCGTATTGGTTTCGACCTTGTCCTTGCGGAGGCTGATTTCCCGGTGGGGGGAAACCATTGACTTCAAATGAGATCTCATCGTTTTGCGTATTTTGACGCCCCTGATCGTAGTAGGGCTGCGACTGGCCGAATTGCGGCGGCCCGGATTCCGCGATTGGTGGACGACCGTTCCCCGCTTCGGGATGCGTCGGAGGAGCGCCGTAGGGAGATTGCGGCTGCTGTTGGATTTCTCTCTGGTAGCGCTCAATTTCCATATCTAGGTCTGATTTGTTTTGAGACGGTTCGTTGGAACCCTGCTGTTGCCCCAGATCAATAGTATTGTAGTCCGCCGGGAAACCGGAAGAAGACGGTGGCCGGTTCTGCCGATGCGGTGTTTCCGGCGGCGGCGGCGGGGGACTCAGCTCATCGACAAATGGATTAGCCGAACGCGACGGCGGCTGCCGTGGTGGTTGGAAAGGCTGTGGTGGCCGGCCATGCTCCGGAGGCTGGTTCCTTGAAGTTTCGGGCGGCGGCGTCGGTTGCTGAGGGGGTTTGGTATGTGGCGTTATAGCCGGTTGTCGGCGCGTAGGACGTGAATATTTGCGGTTGAGTTCATCGATCACCACTTTACCTATGAGCTTGAGCGATTCGAAAACGCCTTTCCCCTTGAATGCGACGGCTTCGGTGGTGGGCAGATGATATTTGTTAACGGACTGTTCCAGTTCCTGCGGCCCCATAGCGTCGGGGAGATCACGCTTATTCCATTGAATTATGGTCGGGATTTTGCGCAGTTCGTAACCGTATTCCGAAAGGTTCTCCTCGAGGTTCTGGAAACTTTCGATGTTCTCATCGAGTTTGGCCGCGGATGAGTCCGCGACGAAAACAATCCCATCGACGCCTCTAAGCACTAATTTGCGGGTGGCGTTGTAGTACACCTGGCCGGGGACTGTGTAGAGCTGGAACTTCGTCGCAAATCCACGAATTTTACCAAGGTTTAGCGGCAAAAAATCAAAGAAAAGCGTACGGTCCGTTTCGGTGGCCAATGAAACCATGTCACTTCGGTACTCCTTGGGAACCTTTTTGTGGATTACCTGAAGGTTGGTGGTTTTACCGCTCAGACCCGGTCCGTAATAGACAATCTTTACACTGATTTCCCGTGCAGCGTAGTTGATCGACGCCATTTGGGATCCTTTGGTTTGGATGAACGCCGGCTAGCGTGGCCCTAGGAGGGCGAGATCGATAATACTATACTAGCATTACGATGAATATAATTCGAATGGCTGAAACTATGCAAGGCACGCGGGCGAGAATGTGGGTATATGAACCAAAGTAATCGGCAACAGCCCTTGTTGACCGAGGTATAACCCTTATGATGCGAGGTAACCATAAATCCACCTCGCCACCGTCGAAATACCCTCCGTCGCCACGGGCCTATGTCCGCCGCAAATACTACTAATGAACGACGATACTCAGCTTGCCATCTTCTGGATTGCTCTCGCAATCCGTGATTTTTTGTTCGCGGCGTTCGATTTGTGAATAATCCCTTTTTTAGCGGCTTTGTCGATTACCGAATAAGCTTTGGTAAGTAGTGAGCCGGCACTCTCTCGATCGGAGGCCGTAAGGACGTTTTTGACGGCGGTGCGAAGCTGAGACCGTACCATACGGTTTTTGATATTGGCTTTTTGGTTGGTTACCATGCGTTTCTTGCACGATTTGTGATGCGGCATCGAATTCTCCTTCTTCCGGCTAATACTCCAACAGATATGAATAGAATCCGAGAAAAATAAACCATAATGCGCATTTGTGTCAATAATGACGCCGGCGGCAATAAAAAAAGACAACGACAATGATGTTTATCAAGGTTGGTGCATGAGGTATTTTCCATTCTATGTCGTTACCGTTTCAGGAAATACATGGCGCCGTCCACCTTCATACCACCTTTTCCGACGGCGGAGTCGATATCGCCGATCTCATAAAGGTATCTACGCAAGTAGGGCTGGACTACATTGTCGTTACCGATCACATGACGCTCGCGGCGAAAGAAAAGGGCTATGAGGGTTTCCATGGCGATACGTTAGTTGTTGTCGGCTACGAGCACAATGATCACAGACGTTGGAATCATTATTTGGCTATCGGCACCACAACCGTCTATCCCGGCCAACAAGACCCGCAAGACTACATCAATGGCATTAAAAAGGCGGGCGGAATTGGTTTCCTGGCTCATCCGGAGGAGCGGCGTCACTACTTTGCCCATTTTCCTCCTTACCCGTGGACGGCGTGGGATGTGACGGGCTACGACGGTATCGAAGTATGGAATCAGATGTCCGAATGGGTGGAAAGTCTAAAGCGATGGAGAAGTTATATACTATTGCTGTATCCTCGTCGATTTCTCAAGCGTGCAAGACCCGCGCTTCTGGAGCGCTGGGACAACCTTAATCGGACTCGATTTGTCGGCGGTATCGGAGGGGTCGACGCGCATACGTTCCGGTTCGGCGTGGGACCGTTGGCGCTACGGATATTTCCGACCAAAGTTGAACTCAAAGGTGTTCGAACACATCTTTATGTGCCAAACGAGTGGCGTTCCGCCAGTGCCGATGTCGCCCGACGTGTAGTAGTGGAAGCGCTTCGTGACGGGAGGGGATTCATTAGCCATTTTCGGCGCGGTGACGCCTCCGGTACTGAAATCGTTTTATACGATGCCGAAGGGATACTGATTCTTCCCGGCAAAGCCGACCGGATCCCCGCGTTGCCGGCGCGGTTCAAAATAAATGTACCACTGCCGTCGGAAGCGCGACTGCTTCGTAACGGCCGGATTGTCGACAATGCCGAAGGACGAAGCATTTCCTTTGTCGTTAAAGAAAAAGGGGTCTATCGAATCGAAATATATCGAGGAAGAAATGCCTGGATATACTCCAACCCGTTCCCCGTAGGAACCTACCCTTTTTGATGCTTTCATTTTATGATGCATTCATTATAAACTTATAGAAAGTCGCGGAATTTTCTTTTGTGCTGATGGCGGATGCCGTGCAAGCAGGTTGTATATTGAAATTGCGGGGGTTTTGTCTGGGCGAGGTGCTCCATTGATGAAAATAACAGAGAAAATCCTTGACGGATTGTTCCTATTGCGGATATCCCTGCTTGCACCGGTGTGGACCATTGTACTATTAGGGTGGATAACGAGCAGTTCGAAGGCGAGACCGGGGGGATTGCTCCGGTATAGAGGCGCGGATAACGTGGAACTATGGATTTCGCTGGCGGGGTTCTCCCTGATTGTAGCTTCAATCTATGTTGTTAACCAGATCGTTGATGTGGAAAGCGATCGTATTAATCGCAAGCTTTTTCTGTTGCCCCATGGTATTGTGTCGATAAGGAATGCCTGGTTTCTAGCCGCGCTGTGTGCTTTTTTAGGTTTGGGAGTCGGTGTCGTATTTCTCGACGGCTTTATGACTTTGCTGTTTGCCGTGAGTCTGCTGTTGGGAGCGCTGTATAATTTGCCCCCCGCATCCATGAAAGATCGGGCATGGGGCGGTGTACTGGCTAATTTTTTGGGGCACGGTACCGCGACCTATTTGGTGGGATGGCATGCCGTCGAGGTGGGACTATTTCCCGATCTTGAAACTCTCGGTGCCGGTATTGTAGCTTCATTGTCCGCCGGATTCGCTAATGCCGCGATCTATACCACCACCACCATTGCGGACGCCGATGGGGATAAAGCTACGGGGAAAAGGACCTTTTGCGTTGCATACGGCGAAAGAACGACGGCGATTGTTGCATCGATTTTGTGTTCCTGTGCCTTGGCTTTTTCATTTCTTCTGCCGCGCAACCGATGGATCATGGTGATTCCCTCGGCCGTAAGCCTTCTTTTTTTCGGCTATCTGTTAATTACGACAACACGAAAAAGCGCTTTTTGGGCGTTTAAATGGCCTGTTTTCCTATTGTCCGCATTCGTTGCATTCTACGTACCGCTTTATGCCGTCTTGATTTTTCTTACATTTTTTGGAAGCAGGTGCTACTATCGTCGAAGATTCGGCATCGAGTACCCGACGTTCAAAGCGCAATGATCGATTTTATGGCTTGGTTCCGAAAAATCTTTGACGTCATTTTCATTTCGAGACCCATTTTGTGGATCCCGGTATGGGGATTTGCCGCGTTTGGCTATTGGCGGGGAAGCGGGGGCGGGGGGATGGCGGATATCATTCGGGCACATCGGATGGTCGATTGGG
>WJJU01000820.1 GCA_014729595.1 Chitinivibrionales bacterium | reverse complement strand
CGTCGAGCTGCTGATTGTTCAGAGCTTCAATCGCCGCGTTCGCTTCACCCGAATTGGGCATGGTCACGAAGCCGAAGCCGCGTGGACGACCAGTATCCCGGTCAGTCACAATAGAGACTTCACCGACCTCACCATGAGCACCGAACGCCTCTCTCAAGGTGTCCTCTGTCGTGGAATACGACATGTTTCCGACATAGATCTTCACAAAGACCTCCAACAAGTGATTGTTTCCGTTTCTTCTGCAAGCCACCGTGGCAAACAGAACAACGGATGTAGGTTAACTCGCCTTACCGAACGCCTTGGACCGTTCTGCGAGTACGGTAGACCCACGACGGAAACACAATGGCGTGGCCGCATTCGGCATCCATGCGGCTCTAATTCGACACCACAAAAATGGTATTGGCGCAACACAAGTATCATAAAAAAATGCAAAAATCTTCAAGCGACCAAAATTCACCCACCAAGATCCCCCTCCCAAAGGGGTCATGGGAGCACAAAAATGCCGAACGAGGTTGGACCAAGTTCGATTTTATCCCCCCTACACATTGCGTTGCCGGCTATCAATAGCCCAATATGTTCGGTCATAGCCTTGCTTGTTGGCCATACCACTCGCTTGGCACGCGGATTCACGGCATTTACCGGCTTCTCATCGCCCGTACTTCGCCTATACACGAATGGCGGCGAGACGGGAGCTTTCGATAGAACTTCAAACGATGCCTTGCCACAAAGAGCGACATGCTTCTTGCACAATTCCGTAAGAGTTCGCAAGGTCGATAGGGATGTCCCGGCCGCCTCACTTCTCGTGCGATCGTTGGACGCTCGGGATCGGGATCTATGGACATATAGAGTTTTTCGGCCGGTGCTGTGTAGAGCGAATTGTTGCTTTCATGTTGTGAAGCGGTAGATTGCCGGTAAAACCGGCACGCACCCAATCGGCATGTCACCCCCCTTTGTGTTTGTAGTCAACACAACGGAGTGCTTGAACCCCGTGGAGGTATAAAAAGACAGGCGGCCTCCCCTTTTGGGCAGGCCGCCTGTCTTTGGTACACCGCCAGGGATTCGAACCCCGGACCCACTGATTAAGAGTCAGTTGCTCTACCAACTGAGCTAGCGGTGCACTTTATGCTATATGTATTTTTTTTCGTATAACCCCTAATAATCCCGAAATGCCGAGATTACATCGGAGCCGATAGTGCATAACGGAAGAAAAATACCTTTTTGAAGGCATTAATGCAAGGATGCTCGTTTTCTGCGGGATTGGCACAACCGATGAGCGGGGTCGTGCAAAAAACGGTATTGAATCCTCGGTTTATACGGATTGGCTTCAAAGCGTTGTATGAACCTTACAACCTTAGCAGGTTCTCGGTCATTGCCCCCCGCGTAGACCATGACCGGATTCATCGCCGAACCTATATTTCTAACCCTCATCGTTGTTAATTCGTTAAAGGCAAGAGCACTCTTGCCGGTTGGAGGAATTGCGTGCTACCGAAACTACTTTCGAGTAATTTCCCTCATCGTCCCGACCGCTATCCCTTTTTCTATGGCTATGTGATCGTCGCGGCCAGTGCTGTTGGTACGATTATGAGTGCACCGGGCCAGACAATCGGCGTGGCGGTATTTACCGACCACTTGATCGAGAATCTGGGCATCGGTCGTTTTCATCTGAGCGTCGCCTATATGGCGGGAACCATAGGAAGCTCCTTGCTGATAGGTAGAACCGGCCGTTTAATAGATTCCGTCGGCGCGCGTTCCGTTGCGACCGCTACGGCACTATTGTTGGGTATCGTTTTGGTGGGCATGAGTCGCGTTGATTTAGTTGCTCACGAAGTGAATAATTTTTTGGGAGAACGGTTTCCGGTAATCACGGCGTTTGTGACGGTGATGATAGGGTTTTTGGCAATGCGCTTTCTGGGCCAGGGGGTGCTGACGTTGGCGAGTCGCACGATGCTTATGCGGTGGTTCGACGTCAAACGGGGGAGGATGAGTGCTATTGTCGGTATCTGCGTGGCGCTGACATTCTCCGGCTCGCCACTCGTTTTCGAGTCGCTGATCCGTCTTTTTGGATGGCGGGGAGCATGGGCGGCGATGGGAGTGGTGTTGAGTATCGTGGCCGTGACGATAATCTACACCTTTTTCAGGGATACCCCCGAATGCTGTGGTCTTGTGCCCGACGGGCATTCCAATAAGAAAAAAACGGAGGAGATCTCTAAGGACGGGGACGCGGAAGTCGAGCGGGATTGGACCGCGGAACAAGCGAAAACCACGTTTACATTCTGGGTTTTTAATTTTGGCCTTTGTATGTTTTCGATGGTTGCAACGGCGATCTCGTTCCATATTGTATCGATATTCGAAACCGAGGGACTTACCCGTCAAGCCGCCATATCCATTTTTCTCCCCGGCTCCATCATAGCGGTGACCGTCAATGCTGGTGCGGGATGGCTCAGCGATTGGCGTCCCTTCCGCTATCGACTGAACATATTGCTTGCCGGTCTTCTTTTGGGCGTTTTGCTGATGTGTGTTGGAGTATACACGCTCGGCGCAGGATGGGGCCGCTACGTGATTATCGTGGGTAACGGATTGGCAAGCGGGCTTTTCGGGAATCTGACCGCTGTTGCATGGCCGCGCTTTTTCGGTCGCACGCATCTTGGAGCAATCAGTGGCATCAACATGGCGTTTTTGGTCTTTTCCAGCGCCGTAGGACCACCCCTTTTCGCTTGGTCATATTCATTGACACAAACCTATGAATGGGCGGTTTTCATTTGCGCGAGCTTGGCTATCCTTTTTATGGCACTCAGCGTTCGTGCCGGGAAACCAACGCCGCGGGATGCCGATGTAGTTCCAGCTACGAAGGGTATCGAATAAAACGGAAATCATAATGCGGTTGAGCACCGGAAACAGGTCGTTGCTGTCGATCGTCACCCACACGGGAGTATGATAGGGTACCCATTGGCGCTTAGGCCCCTTGATTTGCTTGCACCCGCTCAGCGCATGCTCGTAGGCCCGAATGCCGACAAGGTTATCCTCACCGCAATACGAAAGATCGGTCTCCGGAAGACCGCCCTTATGAGTAAGCCGCATGAAAGCTCGGTATGCCATGCCGTATGATCCCGTGGAGTG
>WJJU01000819.1 GCA_014729595.1 Chitinivibrionales bacterium | reverse complement strand
GCTTGACGGTTGTGTCTGAGCCCATTTCCACCCGCGGCGGACCACTCAAAACATGAAGCGTGCTCGTGTCGGGGGCGGAAAGGTTCTTTTCGTTGTCGCGGACATACAAGAAAACATTGTACGAGCCCGGTTTTTCCGGAGCAATGGTACGAAGTTCCCCGCCCGCGCAAGTGGTATCGATCTCCCCGTCACCGTCAAGGTCCCACAACCATGCATCCACTTCTCCGCCCACGTCGATGCTCGCCCAACCATCAAAACGCACATCATCCTTCGGGCAACAGATTACACTCTCGCCGATTTTAGCAACAGGCACACCACCTTCTGCTACCGTTCCCGAATCGACGGGATTGGCCGCCAGGACACTCACCGTCAAACCCACGGCCATGCCAACACCACATAGACCCATACCTCTTCTCCTGAAAAGTGCGACAAACAGTGTCGCATTTGGCTGCTCACGCTCGAGGCGCCCCGGACTACAACCTTGACAAGAACGATCGAACGCGAACAAAAAAATACTACAGGCCGAACCGAGAATTGCATTTTCGCATAAACCCGCCTACCCCGCCGGGAAGACCATACTCCTAATAATTCAGCAATTGTCCCGATTCCATACCTTTCCCCCACTAACAAAACGATACAATCCTTGACCGTTTGACGCAACAATTTCGTATGGGCACAAAGCAATCTCTATTCCCCATATGAGGAACGTGGGCGGCACGACACGTGCCGCAATAATCTCAATTCGTTATTCCTTTAGCGAAAGAGGGTGCACAAATTTTTCGGCGACGAACCCATTGCCGACACTGCATTCTTAGCCCAAGCAACAAACAAAAAGGCGATATCCTTCGCGCGCGGGCGGAAAAAATCACCCGCTCCTCCTACAGAGAACAAAGGCCTAATTTCGCGAAAGTAATGGACATAGGCACACGAAGGACACGTGGATTAGCAAATATTGTGCCCAACCTGCGTATGAACGTCACACAACATTTCGCTTGACATAAAACCCAATATGTAGTATCTTGAAGTTAATCAGGCATCTACGGATAGTGGCCCCAGACCTGAGTGGCCGACAACACATAATGCAGCGCACAGTAATATAGAAAGAGGCCTATGGTATTACGGAAACTCACTATCTATGGTTTCAAGTCGTTTGCGGACAAGACGGAGATTCGCTTCGGTGACGGGATGACGGCAGTCATCGGGCCGAATGGGTGCGGAAAGAGCAACGTTGTTGATGCGGTACGGTGGGTATTCGGGGAGCAGAAGGCATCGGCTCTTCGAAGCACCAGTATGCAGGATGTGATTTTTTCCGGAACCCAAAAGCGCCAACAACTTAATGTAGCGGAGGTGACTCTACACATCGAAAACACACGCGGCATACTTCCCGTCGAATACCGCGAAGTCGCCGTTACCCGTCGTGCATACCGGAGCGGCGAGAGTGAGTACCTCCTTAATCGCTCCCAATGCCGGCTTAAGGATATTCAGAATCTTTTCCTTGATACCGGCTTAGGTAGCAACTGCTACACAACGATCGAAAATGGCATGATTAACAGCATCCTCAGCGATAAGGCCGAGGAACGGCGCATACTCTTCGAAGAGGCCGCCGGAATCAGCAAATACAAAAAACGCATTAAAGAGGCGCAGCGCAAATTGGATCGAACGCGCCAGGATCTGTTGCGAATCAACGACCGAGTCCAAGAAAAGGAGCGGTATGTCCGCATGCTTGCCCGGCAGGGCGAGAAAGCACGGCGTTACAAAAAGTATCGGGATGACCTGATGGCGATGGAGTTGGGTCTGGAAAATCAGCGATACACCGAGTTGGGTGCCGCGATTGCTCGACGCGAGCGAGAGTTGGCGGAGTTGAATCAGCAGCATGAGACCGCCCGAACCAAAATTACCGCCAATGAATCGCGGATCGAAGAACTTGAGGTGATCAAGGTTGAAAAAGAGAATGAACTGCAGATCGCCGGCCGCAACGTGGCGGATTGCAGCGAAAAAATCAATTCAATCGATCGTGAGATATCGGTATCGAGCCAGAGTCTTAGTCTCCATCGCGAAAATGTCGAACGATTCAGCCAGGAAGGGCGCTCATTCGAAACGCAAACCGAAGAAAAACGGGAGCTTCTGGGGCGAATCGAAAAAAGCATTATCGAGCGGGAATCACAGCTCCGCGAACAAGAGGAGCATGTCGGTCAAGCCCGCACCGAGCTTGAGACGTTCGACGGCAGCCTTTCTTCTCATCGCAGCACGCTCGATGAGTTGTCTCAGCGGCAGCTTGAGCTGGTCCATGCCTTAGGTGATAAGCAGAAGACGCTCAGCACCGTCCAGACAAACCTCACGAACGCCCAAGAGCGTCGCGATCGCCTTAATCACGAGATTCAAAACCAGCAAAACCGCATGGAGGAGTATCGAGAGGCCATGGAGCAGTGCCGGCTTCAGCTCCAAAGTGAATCCGAGGCACACGAAAACCATTTGAAATCACGCGAAGCCCTGTGGGCTCGACTCGAAAGGGAAGACGAGCGTTATCATTCGCTGGTAGAAAAAGAAAAAGGGCTCGAGGCGCGCATCGATTCATGCAAAGCGCAGTTGCGTTTCCTCGAAGGGCTCGACAGTGCTTACGAGGGCTACGAAAGCGGTGTAAAAGCCCTTCTCAAGCGAGGGGCGAAAGGGACCCTGGGCATTGTGGCGGATCTTTTGGAGGTAAAGGATGCCCGGATCGCCGGATTGGTGGAACGGGCTCTCGGTCCGGATATCCAAACGGTTGTCCTTAAAACCAATGCGGCACTCGAAGAAGCTTGTGCGTATCTCAAAGCCGAAAAGGTAGGTTCGGCTCGGATGGTCTCGCTGGAAAGGCTTGACAATCTGTCATCGTTGCAGGGCGTAGAACCACTTCAGGGGACATCACGACTATGTGATCACGTTGCGGTGACCGAGGAATACTCACGCTTAGCCGACCGTTTTCTTGGCCATGTACTGATCGCTGAAAGCGAAAATGGTCGAGAATGCCTTGTGGGCGGTTTGCCGGAGCATGCCATGGTCGTTACCCGCGATGGGGTCGTGAACTACGGTTCCGGCCTGGTGATCGCCGGTGAGAGTAAAACGGAAGAGATCGGGATACTCCAACGCAAGCAACAGCGTGAAGAGCTAGGGGTCGAGATAACGAAGTGCGAAAATGAATTCGAAGATATAGTGCATCAAAAAGAGAACTGTATCATCACGCGCGACGAGGTGAAACGGGCATTGGTGGAAGTGGACGAAAAGCTCAATCGCGGCCGTCAAAAGCAGCGGGAGCAAGAAACGAATATCAGCCACTACCAAACCGAGATCCAAAATACACGAGACCGCATTCAGAATATGCAGCCCGAACTTAGTCGCACGCACGATATGATTGTCGAACATGAGAATGCGATTCGGGAACATGAAACCGAGCTGCACGAGATGACGGGGCTGCGCCATGATATCGAAGGTCAAATCGAGAGTGCCAGAGCCCGTTTAGGCGAGATGGAAGAGGAGCGCCATCGCCTGGCCGACCATCTTAGAAATGTCGAGCTGTCACTCAATGGTCTGACCAATCGCCTGGAACAGGAACAGTCCAGCGTGGAGCGGTTGAAAAAGGATATCGAAAGCCTCGCCGCCGCCCGTCAGAAAAAACTTGAAGACAAGAATAAAACACTTGCCGGCATAGCGGAACTTGAATCATCAACCAAACGGCTCGACGAAGAACTGGCGACAATGCGCCGGCGTCGCCAAGAACTCGAAGAAATTCATGCGGAAAAGCGCGAGCAGTATAACGGGACACTTAACCGGATCGAAGAGATCCGAAAAGAGAACAGGACCTTTCAAACCGATCTGGAACAGGTAAGCAATCGCCGTCATGAGTACGAAGTCGAGCAAACGCGTGCCAACGAGCAGCGGAGAACGATCCGGGAGCGAATGTGGGAGGCATACGAAGTCGATCTGGAGTCTCCGCCCGAAAATCTCACGCTTCTTGAAGAGATCGATGAGAATACCATTCAGAATATCGAGACCCTCAAGGAGCGCCTGAAGCGTGTCGGTGATGTCAATATGGGAGCGCTTCAAGAGTACGAAGTGGAAAATGAGGAGCTAAAGAAAACCGTAGCTCAGCGTGACGACCTTCAGAATGCCGTCGACGATCTCGAGAAAGCGATACGAAAGCTGAACCGGGAAGCCAGAGTTCAATTCGTGGAAACGTTTGAGCAAGTTAAGGAAAACTTCAAACAGATGTTTTTAACATTGTTTGAGGGCGGCGAAGCACGGCTTTCGCTCGAGGAAGATGTCGATCCGCTCACGGCGGCGATCCGCATCGATGTGCGCCCCGCCGGCAAAAAGATGCGAGGTGTCACTCTCCTATCGGGTGGAGAACGCGCGCTAACCGCTATCTCGTTGCTGTTCGCACTTTATATGGTAAAACCTTCAGCCTACTGCATTCTCGACGAACTCGATGCGCCGTTGGACGATGCCAATATTGGTCGATTTGTTCGCATTTTGCGGCAATTCGCCGAAAAGACGCAGTTTATCGTGATCACGCATAATAAGCGCACGATGGAGGCGGCGGATCTTCTCTATGGCGTCACTCAGCAGGAGTCGGGAGTATCGACGGTGGCCTCGGTCGGCCTCGATGAGGTCGATGTAAAGGCGGCCTGATCGCCGCATCACCCGGTAGCCCACAAAACCTTCGACGGCCCTCGTTTCGGGGGTCATTGTGCTCCTTAAGCGCTAACTTAGTCATTCTTTTAAACAGACGACATGGTCCTCCCTGAAGCGCGTTCGGGATTCTTCCGCCTCATTCCGCCGGCCGCCCCCCCCTTTTGCAATGTGGGGTGGGGGACTGGCGGCGGAATGAAGAGCGGTTTGGTCCTTTAGTACCCTCTTTTTCCCAAAAATCGCTGTTCATGTCCCTTTCTTTGCTCGTGGAGAAGGGGTAAGAGGGTTTTATATGGACTCAGCCGGTTGGAGCACGTAAAAACGCTTGATGAGGGAGATCCGGAGAGAAAAAATATTCGGTTTTCTCATCATGTCCCCATACGCATCGGGTGGCCTCTTGAAAGTTCCATAATGTCTTAAGCTAATCGGTCCTAATAGGCGGAAGAGCCGCAAGCGCATCACAGATCCCTGACCCGCGGCGCGGACACCTTCGCGGGCATGGCGTAGGAAAACACCCGGTTTAACGGAGCTGGGTCGGCCCCGGAGTGCGGCGCCGTCTCTCGTACCCGTCTCTTAACAAGGCCGACACATCGTTTGGAGACGGCGTAGGAGGCAAAAACGAAAAGGCATTTCGCGCCGATCCAAAAAAAAGCAGTGGAGTATCGATTTCATTTGTAGGTTTCATGTAAATTACATATGCACAAACAACTATGCGGGAATCCTATGATACTGACGGGATTATCAAAGAGGCATGCTTTCTTATGCAATACAATCTTGAGAATCTGCTTGTTGATTGTCTTCGGCATACTCTCAACATAATGCTCTGTACGGATTCAGCCGCCGCCGGCAAGCCGGTCGAGCGATTGATCAAGCCATTTACGCCATTTCGGCTCTATATCGCCAGAACCGTTGAGCGAGTTGCTCATCTTTTCCGGCAGATTCGGAACTGGAACGCAATGATTGTCGGGCCGAACTGCACATTCGAAGAAACGTGTATTACCTTAGCATCGGAGAATCCTCGGTGGGTTCCCGTAATTTCGGTTGCGGACACTTCCGTCTCCAACATTTTGCAGGGGCCACAACCATCCCTTAAGGTGTCTATCCGAACAAAAAATGACGACATTCAGCCTCAATCGGTGCAGGATCCATCAGCAAATACGATCATTACCAGTTCCTTGCATGACTCCCATCGACTCTTTTCGATCATACAAAAAAGTGCGATTCAAACACGTCTTCTCACAAGCATTCCTACGGGCGTTGCCAAAGAAGCAATAGAGGTGCTATTCCGTGATAATCCGCTAAACGTGGAGGAGTGGACTTCATCCATGGCAATCCCGCCCCGCACATTTCAGCGAGAGCTAAAGAATTACTCTTCGCTGACCCCCAAAAAGCAGGTGGCTCTCTACCATGCCTATCGCATCGCGTTCGATTTTTTGGGTGACCGCGAACGACGCCGCCGGGGAATTATACCCGCCTACATTGTGGATGCCGAAGCCAAAAGTCGCGTAATAGAATACGTGCTCACCCGACGAAGCGCGCTGCTCGAGTCGTCACGGTAAGCGGTATCAAAAGGTTCATAGTTCCAGGGTATTTCCGGAGGGCATGGCGGGATATATATTTCTTATTCATTACTCGCTGACTGCGAGCACCGCTGATTGGCCTCTTTTTTTCATGCTTTTTTCTGAATACAATCTACATCCCGATCTTCTACACGGCCTTAGTGATGCAGGCTATGTTAAGTGTACGCCCGTGCAAGCGGAAACGCTGAAGCATTCACTGGAAGGCAAGGACGTTCTGGTGCAGTCTCAGACCGGCACGGGTAAGACGGCCGCTTTTCTCGTTTCACTATACCAGTTGATGCTCACCGAAGAAGCTCGGGAGCGAGACCAGGCACTGGTTATCGCCCCAACGCGTGAGCTTGCTTCTCAGATCGAGGCGGAAGCACAGCTTCTCGGCGTCCATCTTGATATGCGTATCGGGGCATTTTACGGTGGAACCGGCTACGATAAGCAAGAGCGTATGCTCGAATCCGGTGTCGATATCATCATCGGCACCCCCGGACGCCTTATCGACTTCTCTCAAAAAGGGCGTATCGATATGGCCGCCGTGGGATACCTGGTTATTGACGAGGCTGATCGCTTGTTCGATATGGGTTTTTACCCGGATTTGAAACGGATGCTACGCCGCATGCGAGCCCCTGAACACCGCCAAACAATGCTCTTCAGCGCCACACTCGCTTTCAAGGCTCAACTCATAGCTTCGCAGCACATGAATGAGCCGGAGTCCGTGACAATCGCGCCGGAACAGGTTACGGTCAAAAATGTCGACCAGGAGTTGTATCATGTCGCCAACCGTGAAAAGACCAATCTCCTTTTAGGGCTTCTTAAGCAAGAAAATCCCGGCAACTGCCTGCTTTTCGTTAACCGTAAGTACACGGCCGAACAGCTTGCTCAACGACTCGAAATCAACGGCTACCCATGCGAATGCCTAACCGGCGATCTTCCACAAACCAAGCGAGAGCAAAGAATTAAACAGTTCAAAGACGGTGATCTTCGTTTCATGGTCGCTACCGATGTCGCTTCGCGCGGACTCCACGTGAACGACCTCGATTTAGTGGTCAACTACGACCTTCCCCAAGATACCGAGAGCTATGTTCACCGCATCGGAAGAACGGCTCGAGCCGGAAAATCAGGCAAGGCCATCACCCTTGCCTGCGAAGACTATGTAGAGTCGCTTGGGTCGATAGAAAAGTACATCGGTATGAAAATTCCCGTAGCGTTCGCGGGAGATGAGCTTTACCACGAAGACCGCAGTGCGGGTATGGATCTACGCCGCCGTAAGAGCGGTGAGTCCAGACATTCTTCAGGGAGCAAAAAACGAAGTGGTTCGCGGCGCGGCCGTGGCCCCAATCGCACTTCCGCGGGCAAACAACGACGGGATGGGTCACGCCATCCGGACTCAAACCGTTCTCACGGAGAAAACTCCGCGACCGAACACGCACCTCGGAATAGCAATGCGCGGCAACAACAAAAACAAGCCTCCTCACCGGAGGCTCAACACCAGCCTCCTCACAAGCATCGCAAATCACACAGCCGCGCCCGCAAACGGCAAGAACAGCCAATATCGGAAACAACCACTCAGCGCAAATCGGAAAAAACGAATCAGCATGTACGACCGCCGGAGGGTAAGCCCACACTGCTCGCAAGAATCGCGGGATTATTCAAGCGTCGATAGTCATTTGCCGGTCGACGATC
>WJJU01000818.1 GCA_014729595.1 Chitinivibrionales bacterium | reverse complement strand
TCGTCTTGAATAATTTCGTTGAGAAATGATTGGTACGAGCGATTATGGAAACTCGAGAGAAACTCGCGATCTTCGAAAACCGGCGCGCTTTCCGTGGTAAACAGGGGAGCCGCTATGGTATCATGAAACCGCTTTGCTTCGCTCATCAAACGGTTGATATTTTGCCGTTCATGGGGAAACGATTCGGTCAAAGAATGCACGATGTCGTCCCTGCGCGAAGGAATCATGTACTCAAGCTCCGGTGTCATGACCCGGAACATCTCATTTTGTTCGACAATATCAAGCCGATTATCCACGCCCAGTAGCCCCAGGAGACGGCGCACAAGACCGGTGGGCGCCATGGGGACGGAATGAATCGCCGATTCGAAAACGTAGCCGCGACGGCGGAATGCGTGGGCGTAGCCGCCGATACGGTTGTGTTTCTCCAGTACGAGTACGCGCATGCCGCCTCGGGCCAGGAATGCACCGCAGGTCAATCCTCCGATACCGGAACCAATGATGATTGCATCGTAGTTGGGTGACATTGGGCGTTATACTTTATGATGGTGGATTGCGTGGGGCTCAAGACGGCCGGCCCCTTCTCCGTTATGCCTCTTATGCTTAACTCGCTATTTCTCCACGAACGGGATCTCTTCGTGTAAAAAATACCATTGCTCCGGATGTTCATGGAGTTTTCGTTCAAGCTCATTGTAAAGCCGTTGAATGGGGTTGTCGGTTTGGGGATCGACCGGATGAAGCTGGAGAGTGTAGCGCACGTCCTCTTTGCGCAACATGAACGCGGCATAGACGTCGACTGATGCGCCTGCGAACTTCAGCAGTTTGTGGAGACCGGCCCCACCCCAGACGGTCCGCCCCAACAATTGCACCGGCACGCTGTACTCGGTTTTTTCGTCGAAAACCGAAAGGAGTATCTCGCCGCGTCTCAACACCGCCGCCATGTCCAGTGCGGCGTTCGTACCGGGCTTGCCGATTTCCACAAATTTTATCTCGCTGAATAATCCGCTCTCGGCCATGTGTCGGACCTGCTGGTGAGCCAGGCGTGAAAGCTCCGCTGTCTTGAATCGAAGGACGGCGGAAATGGGAAGCTTATGCATGGCCGATACCGGTGCCAGAAACTCGACCGCGCCGAAATGGGGAACCGCCAGCAGTACACCCTTTCCGTTGCGGATCGATTGCGAAAGTGTTTCGACCGCCGAGTCCGCATCGACGTTTCGACTCAGAAAACGATGGAAATACGCCGGATCACCGCAGAGTGGCAGAAGCTTTTCGTAATAATGAAGCACTATATGCTCGCGAATGCGCTCAAGAATCTCATCGTCCGCCGTTAGGCCCAGGTTGTGAAGATTACGCGCAATCCGTTCGCTTTCGCGTGGGTGATCGCGAAACCATGCGGCGCCGAGGCGCAAAAAATCGGCTTTAACTTCCGAAGGCTCCTTGCCGCGGCTTGCGGCAAGATTGTCCGGACTCTGCAAATAAGCACTAAGACTCATGAGGGCGGATCCTCTGTGATAAATGGGTTCACTGGACACGCGCCGCCACTACCCGCGGCCGACGAAGAAGCGTATGGCTTGGGCGTACCGTGGCAGTCGGCATGGCCGGGCGAAGAAAGGGCGGTCATTCGAGCACCGCTAAAATCAGTTAGCTCTTCTCCGCCTGGTACTTTTGAACCGTCTCGGTGCACTTGTCGATTGAAATCAGGTTCGGGAATTCCGATTCGGGAATCGACACCGAAAACTTTTTCTCCATAGTCGCCAGGACTTCGAGCAATGCCATGGAATCCAAGCCCAGATCCTCGATGAAATGGGCGCCGTCGGTGATCTTGTCTTCGTCGATGTCCATGTCCTCCGCAATCTCGACGATCAGCTCGCGAATCGCATTCTTTACTTGCGCTGTTTCCATTGTCTCTCCTGTATGCTGAAAACAATTGATGAGATGTTGTAGATTACGGTCGGTTACCATCAAATAATTAGTGTGTGACAACCGGCCGATTCTCTTTTGTGTTTTTTTGGCGATTGTTGCTCGCCTGCAATGCCATCCCTAACCACAATGCTCTCGCGGAAGGATCCTCAACGCGCCAAGCTCGGCGAAACCGGGCTCTGATCGCCGATAACCGCCTATTTCTTTTTCAAAACGAGTGCCGCACAATTTCCTTCACACGAAAAGGCGTTTACCAGCACTATTTCGTCGTCACGACCGTCGCGCGTTTCGGTGACAAGGTCTATACCGTTACGCACCGGGTAATCGGTGCCGACTCCCGCGATTCGTCCGCTGCGCATGTCAATCAACGAGCAGGCGATCGCCAGTGCGCCTGAAGCCCCGTAGCACTCACCCGTTTTGGCCTTGTATGCCGCAACCGGTTTGTGGGGCACCAGGTCGGAGAGCACCGAAGCTTCCATGACGGCTCCCGCGGGCGATCCGTTGGCGTCGGACGCCACAAATGAAACCGCGTCACCGTCGACACCCGCATCGCTTATCGCCCCCCGTATTGCATATCGTGCCCCTTCACCTCGCGGGTTGTACCCTCCCGGGCCGGAGCTTGGATCGAAACAGCCGCAATAGCCGCCGATTTCGGCAAGAATTGTCGCCCCGCGTTCCCGGGCAGCCTCCTCGGTTTCGAGCAGAAAGCACGCACATCCTTCACCGGCGACAAATCCGTCGCCGTCTTCGGCGAACGGCCGTGACCACCCACGCTTTGACAGAACACCCGCGCGATCCATTCCTACGATCTCGTAGTAACTGACTTCTTCGAGACCGCCTACCAGCATGCGCTTGAGATAACCGCTGCGCAAATAATCACATGCATAAATGACGGCGTCCAAAGAGGCGTTGAAACCCGTGGCCACCGTCGTGCTCAAGTTATGGATCCCATAACGAATATTGGCGTTGCCGGTCGGCGCGTTTATTACCGTATTGGCAAACGCTTGAGGATTGACCTTGTCGACTCCGTTAATGATGGAATCGCTGAGGAAATCGCCGATGCTTCCGACACTGCCAAAAGCGGTCCCTATGCATAGACCCGGCTTTTCTTCGTCGGAACAGCTTTCCAGGTATTCTTTAAACGCCGGCTCGAGTGTCCCCAAAAGAACCTTGGTCGCCCAATCCTTGAGGCGTAATCCTTTTTTGCCCAACACTTCTTTGGGTTCATAGCCGGTTATGCGAAAGCAAGGTAATTCCCGGTCGAGTGCGTGAAACGCCGAATCTTTAATCGTTGCCGGCCGTGCCGGTTGGCGCAGGCCCGTTTCGTGAGCCTCAAGACCCGTCCCGACGGCACTTATCGCGCCGACACCGGTTACAACGATTTTTTTCTGGTCGTGCATAGCAGTGCCGCCTATCCCTTGAAACGTCGCAGTACGATTGAGGAAGTGTTGCCGCCGAATGCGTAGGCGTTGGAGACGACTGTCTCAAGTTCAACCTTGCGCGCCTCGTTCGGACAATAATCGAGATCGCAATCGGGATCGGGTTCGGAATAGTTGATGGTCGGGAGAACCGTTCCCCGCGTGAGCATGAGCGCACAAGCCGCCGTCTCGATCGCCGACGCGGCTCCCATGGTGTGCCCTATCATCGATTTGATCGATGTAACCGGTATTTTATACGCATGCCGCCCGAGAACTTCTTTGATGATCACGGTTTCGGATCTGTCATTTTCACCGGTACCCGTCCCGTGAGCGCAAACACAATCCACCTCCTCCGGCTTCGCACCCGCATTGGCCAGCGCGCGACGGAACGCGAGAATACCACCGCTACCTTCGGGGTCGGGGATTGTCATCTTGAATGCGTCACAACCAAGCCCGTAACC
>WJJU01000076.1 GCA_014729595.1 Chitinivibrionales bacterium | reverse complement strand
TCGCATGGGGACTCACTTGCCAAACGATGGTGAGCGTATCGCCGGGAGTATGGATATCATAGCTATTGGGCGCAACAATAGTTATAGGAGCCGCCGTATCCGCCCCACACTCCTGCAAACCGCGCCAACCGGGATCACGCTCATCCGCCCATTCTTCCAGCTCCGCGGGCAATGCACAGAGTCTGTTACCCGTAAGGTTGAGATTAGCCACGGTCGTACACTGCGCCAGTGTGGAGGGAAGTGCGCTCAGACGATTTTCGGCAAGGTCCAGTGTCGCCAAATGCGCCAGGTCACCAAGGTCGTCGGGCAGACTGGTGAGTTCATTATGGCAAAGATTCAGTACCAGCAACGACTCACATCTTCCCAGGGTACCGGGCAGCTTCTTTAGACTGTTTCTTCCTACCCAAAGCATTTCCAAGCCGTCCAAATTCCCGATACCGTCGGGGATGGTAACCAGATCGTTGTCATCAAGCAACAACTCACGCAGCCTCGTGAGTTCTCCCAAACCTTCGGGAACATCAACAAGCCAATTCCCCTTCACACTGAGCCTTCTAAGCCGCGCAAGCCGACGCACTTCCGCAGGAAGAGTGGTAAGGCGATTATTGTCCAACGAAAGCAACTCGAGTGAAACAAGACCGCCGATACCTCCGGGGATGGTCGTAAGCCGATTATTGTCAAGATGCAGCCGAACCATCGAAGAAAGCGAACCGATGGTTTCGGGAAGTCGCTCGAGTACATTACCGGTTGCACTCAGCGTTCTGAGGGAAGGAAGCTCCCCGATGCCGTCGGGCAGCGACGGCAACAGATTACCGTCGACAAGCACATCTTTGAGCGTGGACATGCTACCTATGCTTTCGGGGAGATGCGTTAGTGCATTATGGCGCAGATCCAGATATTCAAGCGCCGCGAGGCCGGTGATTTCGGCGGGCAGAGTATCGAGCCCCCGGTGCGCCATAAGAAGTTCAACGATTCGATGCGGCTCCGCGGACACCGTAACCACCTCGCCCACGGGAAGATCAAAGAGGCCGTTAGCGTCGAGGAGACATCTTACGGCCGTCGTATCGGCAATGTAGTTGGGCCGGCAGCTCACATCTTCGGCCGAAATCAATTTTACGAAACCAAGATCGGTCACCTCTCCCGCATTCACCTTCTTGGAGTAAGAGAATCTGAGAAGCGCCGAGTCGGCGGGCTCGAACGAGACGGTATAGGTTCCTTCACACAGAGACGGGAACGAGAAATTGCCACTGTCGTCCACAAATGCCCGCCTCACAAGAAAACCCTCAAACCGCAAAAAGACATCGACACGCAATTGGGGGTAACCGTCGGGAAACCGCACCGCCCCGACAATTGACCCGGCGGGCAGAAGCCTAACGGTAATAAACTTGGTACCGCCGTCATCGATCTCATCTATCGAAAATGCCTGGGATGCCGCCCTGGGCTCGGCTGTTGAGGCGGCGACTACTTCAACAAGATAATTGCCGATACCGAGCGAATCGATAACAAATGCACCGGAATCGTCGGTCACCGCCAGAGCCGTGTCGGCGGGAGCGGCAAGTTCGTCATGTGACGAACGAAGGTATACCAGGGCCCCCGCCAAGGGCGTCCCGTGCTCATCGATCGCCCGTCCGATCACTCTTGTTTCGGTTTCGGATCCCCCCGTTCCCAACGCCACCGGCTCAGTCGGCGCAACACAGCGAAGTACCATGACCGCCGTCACAAGCGTTAATGCACGCAATGCATCGAATGGATTCATGGATTGGCCCGCGTTTTGACTGGTTCAGAAAGAGGAAACACTTGAATATTGAGCTGATAAATGCGCTCAGCGCTGTCCGCTCCCTTCGCGATATCGAGGACTCTGCGTCTGAACGCGCGAAGCTCTTCGATGACTTCTTTGTATTCGCACGCGGAGACACCAACCGTGACGGTGGAGAGACTCCGTTCCTCTCGCGGAAAACGATCTATCGCCTCTTGAGCAAGCCGCATCATTTCTATCTGAAAGTTGTTGAGCGCTACGGAATGGGCGCCGTATCCGCTGCTTATGGTCGACTCGACCTTGCGATAGGTGCCGTCGGCATCCCTGCGGATTAGCCGCATACGCTCAAGAAGAGCAACGGTCTCGCGGGCTTCGGTGGTGGAGATGCGGGGAGTCACGGCTCTGGCCAATTTTCGGAAATCGCCGTGAAACGGTGTCAGTGCGATAACTTCGAGAACCGCGGTATAATACCATTTACTATAAAATTCGTATTGCCGGGGGTCCAGCACTTTGGGGCGTATTCCCTTTAGCGCCAAAAGCTTTTCGTAATACCGACGCTTTTCTCCATGATTTTTCGCCTGTTCGAAGAGTACCAGATTCTCGAAGTAATCGCCTTCTTTGCGATTGAATTTCAGGAATTCGATAAAGCGTGGGATAAGCGCGGTAGAAATATTCACTCTTCCCCGAACTATTTGTGCGAAATGGCCCGTGGATTTGAGTCCGAGCTTTTGAGCAATATAGCGGTGAGAAAAATGAGGGTTTCTCTCTTTATGCTCCAGGTAATAATCCTGCAAAAAGGCGCGATAATCGGTGTAATCGTATATTGTCGGCATAAAGTCTTACCGGAAAAGGTGTCAGCTTTCCTATTAATCTACCGCCTCAGGGGGGCCCTGTCAACTCTGTTCGAAGGGATAGCGCTTATTTTCTATAAGCACGCGATCTCTTAGAGCCGCCTTTTTTCAACACGGACACCTAATCGAAGACTATTTTTCTCGCTCTTTGCAGTGAAAGCGGCCTACGATAGGCTGAAGGTTTTAATTGGAAGGTTTTCGCATGCCGTGGTATGATCCCAATGATGCTCAATCCGTAGAAAAATACTCCTCCGCCGTCACACTCTCCGATATGGAAGTATTCATATTCCCCGAACTGATGTACTCACTCGTCCTTGCCAACGCCATGTCCCCCCTCATGTGGCAATTCCGCGAGGATTCATGGTTTCGCAAGCTCCCCAAGATGAACACATACCGCAGGGTACAACGTACAAAGCAGTTTATAATGGACAATTTCGTGTTCAATCTTGATTTGGACACATGGGGTCTTACGACCAAACGGCGCGAACTTGCCCGCTTCGCCGCGTATATCGACGAAAAGATTCTGGCCCAAAGCAACGCACTTTTCGGCTACGAAGGTGATAAATATTACTTCGATATCGATATCAGGCGTCACTTTGGCCTGGATAAGTATACATCCGACATCATTCCGTACTGGAAAACCGAAACCGTTGAAGCGATGCATGCGTTTCGATACAAAGAAAGCTACCCGACGGGCGCCGGTGAGTGCGTATCGCTCGCGGCGCTCTACGCCACGGCACTGCATGTGATCGCGGGTATCCCGCTCTCGGACATCCACATGATGGCAACGCCGCTGCATTCACAAAACTACGTAGATGTGCGCGAAGGTCTTCTTACCAACAACCGCCGTATCGTAACCAAAGCCATGTGGTACAACGGAACGGAGCTTTCGGCTAAAGCGCGTCGCGCATTGGAGAACGAGCGGATAACGGTTGTTGCCAATAATCGAGGCTATGTGCATACACTCTACGAGCAGGCAACCATGCCGCCCGAAGTTTATCGCGACTTTACACGCAAGCTTCGCAATTACCTTAAGACGGACATTAATTTTTATACATTGGCCAGTTTTCTACGCCAAAACAGCGCTCTACAAAACTGCTTTCAGATCGCCCACAGTTGCTGCGGAAAGCCTCGCTATATCGAGGCGGAGAAAGCGTTTCACTACGAACACAGCAGCAAATCGCGAATTGGGGATGAAACGCAGGTCGGCCTGCTTCATCAGATAGATGAAGACGAGTATTATCCCGAACCCCTCCCCAACCGAATTCTGCTCGATGAACTCGAGAACTATTTCCGAGACAATCCACTCTCCATCGACAGCCCCTACAACGCCGACAAGCTCAAATCCTACCTTCGACATACGTGCTACAATGTCGAAGAAGTTGTAAATGACTTACTCAACTTCTGCCGAATCGAACCGCGCATTCCGGCTTCCAACAAGCACTGGGTTGAGCACCCACCGTTGGAGTTTGATGGATTGGATTCCCGCGAAGCGATAGTGGAGTACCTGGAATCGATTCGCGATACGCATCCCGTAGCCGATTTGGCTTTCACCGCTTTCCGCGACATGAATCGAGCACCGTGGAAACCGTTCCTCAAAGCGGCTCTGGAGCGTAACCCGGTTTCGGTTGAGGGCTCCCGTGACCTCGATATAGACCAAGCGGCGCATCGGTTGTGGGCGTTGGAAAATGAATCGATTTATGACGGTGCACGGATGGCGCAACCTGATGAAGTATGGAATTTCGGCCGTGGTGACGGCCTTGAAAAAGCCGTCTGCCTGCTAAATATCATTCGTAATCTTCGCCCCGAAGACGAGGCGATATTGGAGAAACGTGACGGAACCGTGTGCGTATGCATTAAGGGAGGAAAGGAATATAGATTCGAAAGCCGAAAAGAGTTGGGATTACCGGAAGAACGCGATTTCCCGCCTCGACCCCAAAGCTGAATATGCGCATGCTTTTCTCCCCAAAATCGTAATCGCCTCCGAGCCGCACGGCAATTTCGCATTGAAGCTTACTGGTCCACCTCTTACGTACGGCCCCGACCATGGATTGCTTAGCGGACCGACGGTAAATGCATTCGCCCGGCGATCCGTATTCAACCTCGCGATTCTTCATCTTTTTGCCGCGTGTACTCAAGGAGCGTCTCGAACACACCGGCATCCATATTGGGCTCTTTAGGGATTCGTTCTTCGACGAATTTGAACGTACCTTCCGTTAGTCCGAGTATGCACCCTACGGCCTCTTCACCCTTCATTTCCTTGGCGGTGGCATACACCAATCGGCCGTCACTAAAGCTTACGGCCCCGAAATGACCGTCCACATCGATAACAAGAGTTCCCGTTTTTTGGCCCAATTCGGCCATCTGAAAGAAATGGATCAGATTTTCGCCGCTGATGGTTCCCTGAAATGCTTCGACCTCCGAGACGGAGACGCTGATGGCCGAGCGGACTTCTTTCTCGGTAAAGGTCGTTCCGAGATACCATATCCATGCATTTTTGTGGAACTGCAACACCGCCCCTCCGCGCTTGGCATTAAACACGACCACACGCGTATGGAGGCCCTTGGGCGCACCTTCCGCCAGCTTTTTGACAGGCTCTTGAAGCTCTTTGAAACAGCCTTCATCAAGGCACAGAACCGCCGGCAATTCCTCTTTTAGGATTTGTTTGGCTTCATCATTATTTGAAGTGAAAGTGACTCTCATACCCAAAGATTGAGCTACCTTTTGGATAAAGAGCGTATTTTGACCGGTTCCGCTATCCTGTACCAAGGAGTCGAACTTGTCGCCGACAATCAAACAATGAGTGGGTGCTCCGTTACCATTGCCCGAAGTGCCGTGTCCGGTTTTCTTATTCTTATTCTTACCTTTGGTTACGGGTGTACGCTTTCGAATAATCTTTCGTCCCAGAAGCCCGACGGGAAAGGCCGCGACTACGGCGACAACCACAACGGCAAGCAAAGAATTCTCACTCAGCAGGCCGTTGAACGGAGACATGACGTTCTTTAATTTTTCGACGGCGGCGGTTCGCTTCCCACCTATCGTATCAGCATCGCTTTGGGTGGTATCCACACTATCAACCGCGGCGACTTCCTTTTCCGTTATGGCCGGAGCCGGCGATGGTTCAGGCGGCTTTGAAGCTTCGTGCTTTTTCTGAGTACTTTTCCGCGCAACTTTTTGTTTTCGCGGGGTAACCGTCCGCCGTTCCTTGACCGGTTTCGGTTTGGGTTGTGGTGGGGTAACCCGCTTCGGCGTCGACACTTTCCGTTTGGGCTTTCGGTCTTGGGGGACGGATGGCTTTTCTTCGGGCTTCGACTCGGCGGCGGCTATGCGCTGTTCCGATTCCGCTTCGCTTGCGGAGTCTCGGTCAACGGTGTCCGGCGCAGGCGTCTCCGCAACCGGTGCGGGCTTGGCGAAAGGATAATTCGCCGCGCGGCCGTCCGCAACACGCTTGAGCTGTGCTTCAAGACCATACTTTTCGATATAATTGCGCAAGGGAGTTGCACCGCTCCATCGATGACGCCAGGAATTGTTTTGTATTTCGCGTAGTCGAGCCGCTATATCGGACGCAATCCGCGAAGAGTTCGGCGCGATGCACACGGTGGCAATGGAAAGATTGCAATCGGCTACAATGGTGGGGGTCTTAAGTTTAGCAAGTGTCGGCGTCCACACTCTACCTACAAGTCGGGGCTCGAGCAGCTCGACGTCGTAAGGTAGCCAAAGAGCGTCAACACCCTTCAACGAGTTAAGCGCCTCTTCAATCAATGCATCAATATTGGGGGAACGATCCGGCAAGAGCTTGGTTTCGACTGTAATCCCCTTGGCCGCACAAACGGTGCGATTTCGGTCAACAAGGCCTTTCACGGGAGCCCGGTAGATAACGCCCACCCGTTTAACGGGCACACGGGTCTTTACCATCAAAGCGCTTATACCCTCGAGTAAAGGCGGATGGTAGGTCAATGCAAGACAATTATCGAGGAATAAGTGTTTTAGCTTTAACCGCGATTCGTCTATATGGTCGGTGACGTAAATCACGGGTACCGAGGAGGCGTATTGGTATTTTCGCTGAAAACGCCTATAGGCTTTAAACAAGTCACTGCCTCTCTCGACAACGATAACCGCTTGCGGCAGCGCCTCTTCTACGGCGTTGTGAATGGTGGAAGGGCCTTCAGGATCGATAAGGGTGTGAACTTCAATGTTCTTGCCCAACTTGGTAACAAGATTATTGACGGTGCTTTTCAGTAAAACACCCCTCCCCCTGATCATCAGCAATGAGGCGTTATCTTCACCTTGTGCCGCGCAAATGAGAGCGGTAAAAAGGATTAGACACAGCGCCGGCCATCCTATCGATGATTTTGTACGCATTTTGTTCCCCTCATGCCGTATGGTGTGCCGATCGACAAACGGCGCACACGACTTGCCCCCTCGCGGCGCCTATCATTATTGCTCATCAGTTGAAACATCCGGTACTAGCGTCTCGATTCCACCCCGCGAACATTTGGGCCTACCCGTAGTTCGCCCCTTCATTCGCTCCGAAACACCCCTTTTTCGCCTTTGCGGGGACCTCGACGGCAAAAACCGTCCCCGCCGTATCTCATAATGAAGGCCGGTCCCCAAATACTATCGCGAGCACATCACCGACGTTAAATTTTCAATCCATTATCCAACGATCAACTTCGGTAAGCGCGTTCTCGGTAATTTTGAACTTTTTGAGTGCCTGCGGAACATTGATAACCGTCTCGATATCGGCGGGAAAAACAATACGACTACCGTCGGGAACCCGCCAATTATTCTTGACGATTTCGAAGATAATTCCGGCGGCTTGTTCCCCCAACTTGCTCTGTATCGGTAGAGCCGCGAAAGTACCGAATTTGAGATTCGGCTGCAAAAGCGTTTCCACTCCCACGAAAACGGGTACGCGATTGCGTCGCAGATTGGATTTCCACACATCGTCCAAAGAACGTTTATTAACAATAACAAAATCATTAGGTATCCATAATGCATCGACTCTGTCCACCATGAGCTTCGCCTTCAATTCCATATCCAAAGCAAGCAGTGCTTTCTCCGGGGCTTCGGGCAAAGGAATATCTATGATATTGATTCCAACCTCTTTCGCCTTTTTCGCACACTCTTCCACAAAGTAGCCGGCTATCGGTCTATACAAAACCCCGAGATTCTTGACCTTCATTCCAACGGTACGGGTAAACAAACCGGCAACTTTGGCAAAAGGCACTTCGTAATGGATGGCTGAAGCGTTCCGCATATCTTTCACTTGCGACCAAATGAAAGCCCCCATTAAGTGCACCGACGGCACTATTGGCTTATCGGGCCCTATTATATCTTGGTAATCACCAAGGAGAGCGGTGGCTTCATTGCCGATACATACCACGAGACGCGAATTTGATCTTTTGATGGCCGCGGCAACGTCCAGCCGATCGGTGCTGTCGGTTGCAATGAGAAAAGAAAGCGGATACTCGCCTTCAAGCCCCCGCCTGAGCCCTTCCACGACTTCCCGACAATTCAACCCCTCGGGGTGTATAACCAAAAGAGAATCTTGGGTATATGCCGTTCCAACCAGAATAAGTAGAAAAGGCATGAGCATTTTCAACAATGAATAATGGAGAATGTGACGCGAAGCACGCATGGCGCGACACAATGCTTCGATCCTCAATTCTCCCTCATGCTTCAGCATGATAGTCTTCCCCATAAAATATCGCCCCCGCACATTAGTCGGAATTATGCATATAGTTCGTTCCCGAAAGCGCTCATTTTGAAACGCACGTATCTGAGCCGGCGGTCACCGTAAGGCACTTCTTTTTTTGCGCAGTGGTATTTCGCTCGTCCGACAGGACGGTATCTTTGTACGCAAACCTCACATTGCTCCCACAATGCGGCGCCCACTAAGTCCGGCCGCGCGGTAAACGCATCCGCTCCCTCGAGTTCAAGAATCGCTGCGAATACGGACATAGCGCCGTGTCGACCATGACCGTGAGTTCCGGTTACACCCAATAAATCAGCTCGCTGAAATAATTATTAGAGAAACGCGGAGGCATGCGATCGCCGGACCTTTCGTTGCCGAGTATAGTACTCCTCACATTATACACCCAAGATTCCATTATTGCACAAAAAAAATTCTCTCGTGCCGTACGTTCGGCTTCATGCGCCCGGAATCAAGCGCGGAGGATGAAGCATAGTCGAGAAGAATATACGGCTTTAATGTATTGATTTACGGCCACTTAGCAACCCACCACGCATCGATCGACTATAGCGCCGAAAGGAAAATCGGCATTTGCTCTTTTTGTGCCTTTTCGTCGAAACCGCGGCGCGACGGTTCGAACGGCCACGTGAATGCCCCATGGCAAGGTGTTGTGGAGTGTGTTGCGGCGGCTTGCATTCTTATCGTGCTTCCACACGAAAAACAGATGCGCAATCGGCACGTGAACCGTCACCGATTGCGCACGAAAGGAGGTTTACCCATCAATCGCCGTTATCGCTGCTTGGTCACTTCGGCGACAATACCTTCCTTAAACACAACTACAAACTCTTGACCGCGACGCAACCTGTCCAGCATAGTCCTGTCCTTCACCTCAACCACATAGGATCGCCCCATCGGCCCCTGCACCGTCACGGTATTGTTCCGCTTATCGATATTGGTTATTGTCGCCAAAGCACGTATTTGCCGCAGTTCACCCATCATCGGCCGGGTGCCCTTGGGCGCCTCTTTACGTTCTTCAACGACAAACGGACGCCTGCGGTCCTCCGCGGTCGGCTCCCGAAACTCAACAGCCTGCGCCTGGTACAACGTAGCTGTCACACGATCACCCTTTTTAAAATTGCGAAGGTTAACGTTCCGGTCAACCTTCAGCGTATGCATTCGTCCTCGCGGACCACGCAGCACGACCAGACCGCTGTCGGCCATAACTTCTTCAATAGTCGCGGTGACACTGTCCTTACGCCAAGCCATGCCGTTGCCGCGCGCGGTGTCCATGCCGTTGCCGCGCGCGGTGTCCATGCCGTTGCCACGCGCGGTGTCCATGCCGTTGCCACGCGCGGTATCCATGCCGTTGGTTCTTCCGGTGTCGGTGCCGTAGTCCCGGCCAGTCACCGAACCGGTCGCCATCATGAGAGTTAACCCGAATGCCAACAAAGCTTTCGGGATCGTTAGCGTTTTCATAGTGTCCCCCTTTGAACACCAAATGTTCGCACGGCCCCGATGCACGACCTTCGTGCCACCCGTTACCCGGCCGTGCTCCCACCCCAATAGAGCGCAACGGCTGTGCCACGACCAACCCTTCGATTGAAGAAAAGCTTACACCCCATCGTTGTAAAAAGTTTCTCGGTATCCAAGCGAGAGGCGGAGGGGGGACTCGAAGGCCATGACGGCCGAAGAGCACGGTAGTCCACGATGGACCGCCGCCCGGAGCATGCTCGCGCCGGTGGCGCAAAAGAGCCACACCTGGACGGTGTGAGTGAACACTTACGGAGTCCCACCCCGACAAAGCGATTGGATGCGGAGGGGTTTTTCCGCAGGGCAAAAATCCGTTTGACCTATATCGAAATTTCCAAATTTCACCGGTGCCAAATTCGGCAATATTATTACCTTGACCAGAATTTCAAATAATTCAACCGCTTAAACATATATCAACCGGATAATTATGCAGCGATAGAGCACAGCCTTGCGGAGGCTGATCGTCGTATGTCATTTCCGCGACCACTGACATGGTCTAATTCTTGCTTAAACCTCGATAGTTCAAGAGTTAAGTACGATTAAGGCATATTTCTCCCCCCCACGATCAGGTGGTTTTTCCGGAATAGCAAAACATGATAATCCTTATGCCCTAAATTCCCGCCAAAAACACACATATTAAAGAAGAGGCTGTCGGTGGAAGATCTGGAACAAAAAGTCCGCCGCTTGGAAGCGCTAATCGGCCAAAATGGTGATCTTGAAGCCAAACTCGCTCAGGCTCGTGAGCGTCTCAATCTTGCGTTGTCGGCCGGGAATCTCGCCTGGTGGGAGATGGATTGTCGTACAGGAAGCGTCGTATTCAATGAACGCAAAGCACTCATGCTGGGCTTTGCTCCCGAGCAGTTCGCCGACGCGCACTACTCCGCATTTACCAACCTACTTCATCCGGAAGATTACGAGGGTGCAATGGAGGCGATGAGAAAACATCTTACCGGCGAAAAGGAACTCTACGAAGTCGAATACCGAATTCGCAAAAAATCGGGTGACTATGTATGGTTCCACGACCGGGGTTCAATCACCGAAAGAGACGAAGAGGGGCGCCCCGTAACCGTTAAGGGAATAGTGTTCGATATCACCGACAAAAAAAAAGCGGAGCTGGCCCTTATAGAATCGGAACGCAAACTGAGACGCGCAAATGAATTAAAAGACAAGCTGTTTTCGATCGTGGCTCACGACTTGCGCAATTCCATCGGCGGCCTGGCAATGTCGCTTGAGCTTATCGCGGACCAACCAGATCTTTACCGAGAAGAGGATCGCACAAAACAGCTCTCCCTTTTGAAGGACACCTCTATATCAATCCTTCATCTTCTGCAAAATATGCTTAATTGGGCTCAATCGCAACAAGGTTCTATCGCCTTCGCCCCCCAAAACTTCGCCCTTGCCCCGCTGGTCAATTCATGCATGAAAGCAACCGAGGCGGCGGCACGGCTTAAAAATGTCGTCATTCGAATGCATTTGTTGGAAGATTTTGGGGTATATGCCGATGAGGAAATGGTTTCGATTATCTTGATCAATCTTCTCTCGAATGCGATAAAATATACCGAAAAAGGCGGCACGATCGACGTCGAAGCACGGCGGAAAGATTCGGAGGTGGAAGTAACGGTTATCGATACGGGCACCGGCATGGATGAAGACACCCTTTCCGCTCTCTTTACCCCTGAGCTTCGTTCCCGAAAAGGAACCAGAAGAGAAAGTGGATCGGGTCTGGGGCTTATACTCTGTAAGGAGTTTGTCGAAAAAAACAGCGGCCGCATCTGGGCCGAAAGCGAACCGGGAAAGGGTAGCGCGTTCCACATCACCCTGCCAAGTAGGGATGGATGAGCGAAACGCTTTTGCGGCGCTCAGGAAAACGTTGGCGCCGGCGCCGGCACTTTTCCGCTACCGTTTATCGGTCACCGGGAATTGTCCCGCACCTACATTTTAACGCCCTCCAAAGGAGTATGTAATGCCTATCCCTCCAGGATTCCACGACCTTGCATCATTCCCGTTTATTGAAGCGTTGTTGGGGCGACGTTCCCGGCGTTTTTTTGCGGGAGCGGAGATCCCCGACGGTGTTTTCGCTTATAAATCGGATAAACACGCGCTCCCATTGACAGAGCAAGAGAAGGCACTTGTGGTCGCGGCGTGCGGCGGTAACACTTCGTGGCATCACCTTATTTACCGTGCGGCCCGCTACGCTCCGCACCTGTCCAATTACGCCGGCGCCGCGGGCGGCAGAACGTTTCCGTCCGCCGCGGGATTCCATACTAGTCAAACCTTTTTCACCGACGATAAGGGAGTGTATCTATTGGACATGCGCGATGCAACGGCATATCAAGAGCGCGACTTAGAAGGCTCACTCAACCTGGAAACATTCGCCGAATATGTCCGTGCACATACGCGAAAGATCCAAGATACTCGCCTGAAGCTTCCGTCGGAGGTACCGTTTACCGAAGCGCACAACACTTGGGTATTTAACAAACCCTCTACCCTGGTCGTCATACCCGTCGGCGATCTCTCCCAGCATGTAATGCTTAACCTATGCTATATGCTCCAGAACGGTCTGGTACTCTACGACGACATCAACAAGCGACCCATTCCGGGTATGGAGCACTACAAAGACATGGTTGATGTGAATAATGTATGGCCGCTGACATTCGTTGACCAATGGTCGCTGTCGGAAATCTCGATCGAGCTGGGTACGAGCTGCTACGCCGGTACGCTTATGCTTCAAGCCTTGGGACTGGGTGGTTGGATGCTCAACGGGGCCGATGCATTTAGTGTTCTGGGCGCCGGGAGCGATCCCGCCGCATACGGCTTGGGATTTCGCTACGATACCGACGAAAAACGTTGGCCGTATCCTAATCCGACCGGCCTAAAAGGTGTTATGGAAGGGTATTGCCCTCCACATTATCCGGATATGCGAAGTGCCGTAGAGGCTCTGTGCGAACGCAAATTCGGTCCCGGCGGCCCGTTCAATCCCCGTACACCCGGTCCATGGAAACAAAGCGGCGAAGTTCGCTCAGCCGCTCAGGTACATGACGAGCGGTTCAGGGAATGCGTCGCACTCCAAGCCCGGTACGTGTACGACACCTTCGGCAAATTCCCCGGAACCGTGCCTTCGATGTTCACAATCATGTACCTTCAGGCACATCACCTCGATCCGGACTTCTATGACCGGTTCTACAAGCCGGGCTCGTACCTAAAGACCCACGCAACCCACATGGAACGGTGGCACTGAGGGCGAACAGTCATTTCGGCCGTAGGCACTCTTCGTTGCAAGGATTCGCATTCAAAATGAGCCGCTCCACAGGCTAACCGTGGCAACTTGCCCGTTTCGTTGCGCCCCCCTCACCATATCCCCTATAAGATGCCTCGTCCTCCCGCTTTGCGCGATCAGATCCCGTCCTTCCCTGACGTAGCTCATTCTGAAAGCGGCTCTTACTCAGGGTGCAAGCCGGTTCTCCTCTTTCCTCGCAGCCCGCGCATCCCGATCCCCTCTGTGCTCCCTGCC